>JBHEPQ010000325.1:0-14874 GCA_046260215.1 Chromatocurvus sp. | reverse complement strand
AAGGAGATCCGCGCCTATCATGCGCTGATCGCGTCCAGCCGCGACCTGCCGGCAGTGTGGCAGCACGTGCCCGAATACTTCGGAAGCGTGACCACCGACAGCGGCATCGGCACAGTGACGCGACTGTATCGCAACGCCGACGACAGCTGGCCGCGCAATCTCGAGCAGTGCCTGCCGCAGGGATTGACGCCCGCCATGGCCGACGGACTGCGGCTGTTTGCCCGTATCATGGAGCAACAGCTTGTCCTGACCCGTGACCTGTTGCCACACAATATGATTGCAGTGACCCATGCCGACGCCAGCGTGCAGATCCTGGTGGTGGACGGAATCGGTAACGCCGATTTCATTCCGCTGGCCACTTTTTCCCGCTTTGCAGCCCGCGCCAAGGTTCGGCGCAAGCTGCAGCGACTGGAGCATCGTGTGCGCATGCTGCTGCCTCTGCGTGATCAGGAGAAAGTTCAACTGTGCAATTTTTAAAACCGGTGGAGGTCCGGCTGCGGCAGCTGCGCAATCGCATGGCGCCCTGGCGCTACCGGGGGCGCGAGGTCCACTGTCCCGTCTGCGAGACAGATTTCAGTCGTTTTCTCCCGGCGGGCACGGGCGAACGATATCGCGAGCATGCGATCTGTCCGAGGTGCCGCGCCCGGGAGCGCGATAGGCTGGCCTGGCTGTTCCTGCAGAGCAACCCGCAGCTGTTCGCCGGCCAGCAGCGGTTCAGGATGCTGCACGTCGCCCCAGAGCCGCGGCTGGGCACCTTCTTCCGGCACAGGGCGGGTTGCGGCTACTGCAGTGCCGATCTGATGCGCCGTGATGTCGACCTGCGCCTGGATGTCAGCGCACTCCCCATTGCAGCAGCATCCCTCGATGCCATTTACTGCAGCCACGTGTTGCAGGATGTGCCCGACGACCGCAGGGCGCTCGCAGAATTTTACCGCGCGCTACGGCCCGGCGGCTGGGCGATAGTCAACATCCCCCTGCACGCCGACTATACCCGCGAAAACCCGCGCCCCGACAATGTGCGCCGGCGCTACGACAGGCGCCCGGATGAGCACCTCAGGCACTACGGTCACGACTACCTGCAGCGACTGCAGGACGTCGGTTTCAAGGCCACAGTCACGCGGCCGGAGGAACTGGAAAGCGACATCGGGCAGCGCCGGCGTCTCGGCATCGACGGTGCCCGCACCGGCTACGTTCACTGCGCGATCAAGCCCGGTGTGAAAAGTGCTTATTCGCCGTCAAAGCGGTAATCCATGAGCGCGATTTCGCGCCGGAACAAATCTGCCACACGCTGGCGTGACGCCGTGTCATAGTATGCAGGCCAGGGCTGCCGATCCCGCGCGATACCGGACTTCTCTGCCGGCAGAACAACCGGGACCGGCATGCCGGTGCGGGAACCCAGTTCAACCAGGGCGTTGTCCAGATCCCGGTACTCGAAGACGCGATCCACCAGCGGCGTATCCTCCAGCATGTAAAGTTTGGCGTCCAGCGGCAGACGATGGGGTTTGCCCATCACCCAGGACCGGAATGCAGGCATTGATCTCGCCTGGCCGTCGCGCTTCCAGAGGTAATAGGAGACCAGCTTGTCCCAGGGATTGCGCTCGACACAAAACGTGAAGTACGAGTCCCAGATCGTTTCACCCACGAGCTCGCGGACCCGCCAGGCCGGCATATGCTCGTAATAAAAAGGACCTAGCCACGACGAGTGCCGCGACAGCACCTTGCGCACCCAACGCTGCCGTCCGTAGGCGCGTCCGATCGGCGTATCGGGCAGATAGTTGCGTGGCACACCGGAGTCGAGATTGGTTTCCATATGCGAAATCACAGCGTCGACGCCACAGTGTGGTCCTATACCCATTTCCAGGCTGCTGCCCGCCGTCTTGTGCGTCTTGATAAAGATAAAGCGATAGCGATGACTGATAATCACGCGCTCACACCCAGGTGCGCCAGCCCATGCGCATGCCGAGACGGAAGGTCAGCTCGCCTTTACGGCCCGACACTTTGACCCGCTTAAGCTCAAAGCGCTCGCTCTGAAGATCGCGACTGATCCCCGAGCGCGTTGTCACGGCGCCGAGAAACCCCGCCTCCCGCACCAGCGCCACATCCACGTCATCGTATATACCGAATGGATAGGCATAGCTTTGCAGCGCCACGCCGAAACGGGACTCCAGCGCTGCCTTGCTATCCTCGATTTCAGTGCGCCGCGTCGCGTGGTCCAGACTGCTGAAGTCGGCGTGGGTGGCGCTGTGTCCACCGAGTTCGAAATACCCGGAGGCGAGCAGCGTCTCGACATCGGCGTCCGTCAGTTTGGGCTCACGGGCCAACTCGCCCCCGTCGTGGTGAGACTTTTTCTTTACCGACCAGTCGTTATCGTGCCGGTGTTGCACGAGGTACAGCGTGGCTACTGCGCCGTGCCGCCTGAGTATCGGCAGCGCATTGTGCAGATTGTCGGCGTAGCCATCGTCAAAGGTGATGGCGCAGACCTTTTCCTCCAGTGCGTGTGCGGTGAGGATCTCCGACAGGAAGCGGAAACGCCAGCCACGGCGTGACAGCCAGGCGATCTGCCGCTCGAACTGCGCCGGCGATACGCGCAGCCCGTTGAAACGGGCGCCGGTAACGGGATCACGGATCATGTGGTACATCAGGATGCGGGGTAACGACAAGGGTATTGACGGTTTCCACCAGGGATGGCGGTATGACCACCACAGGAACAGCAGTGCCGACAGGGACAGGACAAGCATCAGCAACGTCTAACCCAATTTTTGCAGGGCAGCATTCCATTCACGTCGCGTATCACGCCGACTTACGCCTCCAGCGTCGGCTGCTCCACAGATAGGTTTCGGGCTGAGCCCGTATGCACGCCTCCGCCAGTGCGATGTAGCGCTCGGTGATGGCGTGCTGGTCACCATCGCGGGGTGAAGACGACAGCTCGTGGAAGATTGCCTCGTAGCGTCCGCGACCCAGGCGGCGGCACTGGATAAACACCACCGGCGCATTCACCGCTCTGGCCATCTGCTCAGCACCACGGTAAAACACGGCCTCGCGACCCAGAAACCGCGTCCAGTAGCCCCGACGCGATGCGGCCTGGTCCGCGACCATGGCATAGGCCTCCTGCTCATGACGGCGGCGAAGGAGCGTACGCATTGCCCGCTGCATCGGCAAAGGCCTGCTGCCGAAACGGCTGCGCATGGCGACCGCAAACGCATCCCAGCGCCTGCTGTGCAGCGGCTTGTAGACAGCGTTTATGGGCATATCAAGCTGGAGTGCCACCGCATGCAGCATCCACTCCCAGTTGCCCTGGTGTATCGCGAGCACGATTATCGGCGCGTCCCGACGACCGGCAAGCGACTGAAGCAGCGCGGGATTGCGCAGAGTGACCCTCGCTTTGAAAGCCTCGCGGGGCATCGCGCTTGCGGCAATCACCTCGAAAAGCAGATCCGAGAGATAGGCGTAAAAGGCGCGTTCCGTCCGGGCCCGGTCTGACGACGATAGCCCGGGCAGTGCAGCGGCAATGTTCTCGCGCACCACGCGACGCCGATAGCGCAGGATTCTGTAAAGCAGGAAGGCCAGCAGGCTGGACATCAGATACAGCGCTGGCAGCGGCAGACGGGCGAGCAGGTGGATCAGGGGCATGGCGTCGCTAACGTTTCCCGGGGCGGGCTGACTACGCTCAGCGCACGGCGGCCGCAAACCCGACCTCGAGATCTGCAACCAGGTCATCGACCGCCTCGAGCCCGGCGTGCAGGCGCAGCAGGCGTTGATCCTGGCGCAGGGTGAGGCCGTTGGCGGTGGTGCGGACGGGCCGCATGGGCAACGCAAGGCTCTCGAAACCGCCCCAGGAGTAGCCCATACCAAACAGCTGCAGCGCATCGAGGAGTTTCCCCAGCCGGTCCTCGTCGAAACCATCAAGCACCACCGCAAACAGTCCACTGGCCCCGGAAAAATCCCGCCTGAACAGCGCATTTCCCGGATGATCCGGCAACGCCGGATGCATGATGCGCGACACTTCCGGTCGCTGAGAACAGTAATCGGCAAGCGCCAGCGCGCCACGTTCATGCGCCGCGAGGCGCAGCGCGAGCGTCCGCAGGCCGCGCCGCGCGAGGAAGCAATCATCCGGCGCAAGATGGCTGCCGACGGCGAGCGCATAGCGGTGTATCCGCGCGTAGAGCGCCTCGTCGCGCGAGGTCACGACGCCGTAAAGACAGTCCGCGTGGCCATTCAGATACTTGGTACCGGATTGAACTGCCAGGTCCACGCCATGATCAACTGGATTGAACAGCAGAGGCGTCGCCCAGGTATTATCAATCGCGGTCAGGACGTCGTGCTCTTCGGCCAGCGCGGCGATGCCGGGGACATCCTGAATCTCAAAGGTGGCCGAGCCCGGTGATTCCATAAAGAGCATGCGCGTGTTCTTCCTGAACAGCGCTGCCACCTCGGCCACATCAGCGCAGGGGTCGTAGAATGTTGTGTCAACGCCGATATCCGCCAGGTGTCCAAGGCAGAAGTTGCGGGTGGGTCCGTAGGTAGAGTCCACCATCAACAGATGGTCCCCCGGACGCAGAAAACACTGCAGGGTCGCGGCGACAGCGGCCACGCCGGAGGGGAAGAGTACCGCGCCGGCACTGTCGTCCAGCGCGGCCAGCGCATCTTCCAGTGAGCGCGTCGACGGGGTGCCCATGCGACCGTAATACATGGATTCGCGATTCAGCGGATCGGCTTCCCCACGGCGCAGGTCGGCATAGGTGGAAAACAGAACAGTCGACGCGTGATACACCGGCGTCGCCACCACGTCGTAGTCATTGTTGCTATCGTGCACCAGCTGCGTCTGCGGCGACGGCTTGATCCGGGATGTTCTCGACATGGCTCCTCCTTTTTTCAGATGGCACTGAATCATATCAGACCGCCTCCCGAACAGAGGTGCCCGCCTCAGCCGCCGATCGGTGAGCCCGGTGGCATCTCGCGTTGTTGTGCGGGTGGCAGCAGAGCAGGGCTTCTTCGAAACTCCTCGATGAGAGACAGCTGATATGCATAGAACGCCGCGTAAGCAGGCGGCGCCTGGTGCTGACGCCGCATGAAGCGAGCGGCGGAGTCCAGCGCGGCAAGGCTTTCGGCCCGCACCTCAGGAGCCACGCCCGGCGCCTGTACGAGATTGCGCCAGGCGGCGAGCAGCGTGCCCGCGGTACGCTGTTGCAGCAATGCCAGATAGCCGCTTTCGGTCACCGTCGGCAGCAGGTTTTCCTGCAGCTGGGCGAACAGCAGTCCAACCCCGATATGGGCGGAATCGTCGGCGTGCTGCAGGGCCAGACGCGCCAGGCGCTCGGGTTCGAGGAGAATATCCAGCGTATGCTGTACCGACGCCTCGGCCAGTGACACCGGATCGAGCTGCACACCGGTATACCCCTGCGGACTTTCCCGTGACCGTTGGTAACCATAGGCCTTTGGCGGAATGGTCCGGCGCAGCGACTCATCCAGCGCGAGAAAACCGGGGCGCAGCGTGCGCATCAGGGTGAGCAGCGCGCGACGCTGCCTTACCGCAGACACGGGCCGATAGCTGTAGGCCTCTCCGCCCTCGCGCACGGCGTAGCGGTAATCCAGGCCGCCAATCCACTTACCCACGGCCTCGGTCTGGAAGCGGTGATAGAAATACACCGGCACCAGCAATTCCTCGAGATCCGAAAAAGGCCGCCCGTTGGCGATACTGCGGTGACCAAAGCGCGCCAGGGCGTGTTCGCGCAGATCAATCAGGCGCTCCAGCTCGGCTACGGCGTCGGCACCGTTGTCCCACAGGTGGCTGCGTGGGTGCGCGTGGCGACTCGCTCTGGAATCCGGATCGGAGACAAATTCGTAGCCGTCGTCGCGTGCGTCCCGCAGAAAGCGGGATAGCGCCGCTGTCTAATCGCCTGCTGCGGGAAGGTCCTCGTATCCATAGCGAATGGTGATTTTGTCCCACTCACCAATGCCCCGATCATAGGCATCGTCCAGCGTGACCTCGCCATCGGCGTCGAGTGCCATGCGAGGATGCGGATAATCCATTACCGACGCCCGGCCGTGGGCACTGGCGGCAAAATTGTGCGCAAGTCCCAATGTATGCCCGACTTCGTGGGCAGAGAGCTGACGTATCCGGTCCAGCGCCATCTCGCTGATGCCTTGCGCCTCTTCATCGCCCCGGGAGAAGGGCGACGTCATGCCCTGGGCGATCAGGTAATCCTGGCGCACGCGCAGGGAACCCAGGGTGACATGCCCCTTGATGATTTCGCCGGTGCGCGGGTCGAGCACGCTGGAGCCATAGGACCAGCCACGGGTCGCTCGATGCACCCACTGGATCACGTTGTAGCGAACGTCCATGGGATCGGCGCCTTCGGGCAGCATTTCCACGCGAAACGCGTTCCTGTAGCCGGCAGCGATAAAGGCATCATTCCACCAGCGTGCGCCGTCCAGCAGGGCGCTGCGCACGGGCTCCGGCGTACCCGGGTCGAGGTAGTAGATGATTGGCGCGACTGGCTCGCTGAGCGCTTTCCCGGGCGATTTCTTTTCCAATCGGTGTCGCCGGATATAGCGCTGCACGATAGGCTGGTCGATCGCTGCAGCGTAGTCGCGATAGGAAAAATCGCTGTAGCCGGACTCGGGCAGGAACGGGCGGGGCTCGTAGCCCGGCTCCGGCAAGGCCACAAAACTGTGGTGCATGCGCACGCTGAAGCTGTAAGGATCAGGTGCGACGTCCCTGAGGAATTCTCCCGGATTGTCCCCGGAAAACGTGACTGTCGCCTCGAATTCTGTATTCTGAGGAAAGCCCTTGATCCGCGGATAGTACAGGCCGGACCGGCTGGCGTCGTGCCGGAAGTCGCCCTGCTCACGATCTGCCAGCTTGCGCGCGACACCGTGACTGTCGCGTAGCAGGAACCCGGTTGCGTCTACCAGCACGCCGGAACTGTCACGGGCGACGACCGGAAAACCCCAGAGTACCGAGCTGGCAAAGGCCTCCTGTACTGACCGACGCTCGGCTTCACTGTCCGAGTCGGCGCGAAATGCGGTATTCAGGCGCCGCAGCAGAACCCGATCACCCACGGGCTCGAAGCGCACCAGCGAGGTGCCATTTCGCGCCAGCTGTCCGCGATCAAGACCCAGGTCGTTCGAGCCGACACCCTGTGGCAAGGAGGGCTGATAGATCATCTGCGGCATATCGTTGCGCAGGCTGAGGTAAATACGCCCCTCCTCCTGATCCAGATAAAAAGGCAGAAAGCCGTCGACGCGCTGCATGCCTGCGGTGAACGCTTGCGTGCCGCCCTCTTCGACCGCGACCGCCGGTGACTGCTCGCCACCTCCACAGGCGGCGAGCAGCAGCAGGCCTGCCGCGAGCAGTAATTGCGACAGAGGCCTATACTCTGGCATCTTCATGTAGCGGCCTCCTTTTTGCGGATGAGCCGGGCGGTGGTTGTCGCCATCGCCGTGAGATGCCCATCGTCAGAGTAAAGCTCGCCACTCATGAACGCGGTACTCTGGCCGACACGATTGATGATGCCCACCGCACGATAGGCGCCGGCGCGGGAGGGCTCGAGGAAGCTGACCTTGATTTCCAGCGTGGCGAGGGCCGTGACGCCATCGACCAGGGCAAATGCGGCATGTGACGCAGCCGCGTCGAGCATCGCCGTTACGAAGCCACCCTGGATAATATCGACCGAATGGCAATAGTCCGTGCTGATATCAAACGACAGGGTACAGGTCCCGGCAGCGCGATCGAGTGCGACCACCTGTCCCCCCAGCTTATCGAGAAATGCGGGGCGTCGGGCGTTCAGCGCCGGAATCAGGGATGTTTCGTCGTTACCTGTCGTCACGGCTACCTCGCTGCCCGATATGCAAACAACTTCATTATTTCACTGTTCGCCGATGGCTTGAAGCACTTTCCGCCAGGCGTGCCTGGCAACACCATACCCGATGGGGTGGCATTGCGGGGACTCAGCCTCGACAATACCGGTTCATTGCTGGAGGGCTGGTTCCATGTCACGTACCGCGCACAGTCCCGTCACGGGGAGTCTGAAATTCCTGGCTGATCTCGAGTCACCACTGGTCTACGTGCCCTCAAAAGGCGGCGGTGACCAGACGCAGCATCTGGGGAACTTCAGCGCCCGCGACGTGCAGATACACAACGCGAGGACAGAGCTGGCCTCGACCCGACTCGACCGCGAGGGCTTCGTGCTGCGCACGCTTAACAGTGCCGTTACGGATTTTTACGACGACGATCAGCTAGGCTCGATTTATCACGGCGAGGTCAAGACCCTGCTCAAGAGCCTGACCGGCGCTCGGCGCGTCGAGATCTTCGATGACACGCGCCGCAGCTCGTCTTTGGCTCAGCAGCAGGAGCGCCGTGTGCGCGAGCCAGCCAACATCGTGCACAACGACTACACTGACGCCTCAGGCACGCGGCGGCTGAGGGATTTCTTTGCCAATGATCCTGAGCAGGCGAGACATCTCGAGGAGCGCCGGTTCGCCATTATCAACGTCTGGCGCCCGCTTGCGGGGCCCGTACTCGATCAACCGCTCGTGCTGTGCGATGCGACCACGGTGCGCGACAGCGATCTGATATCCGTTGAGCGGCGCGCCGACGAGAGAATCGGCGAGCTGCAGGTGGCGCTGCACGACCCACAGCAGCGCTTCTATTACTTCCCGCGTATGCAGACCAGCGAGGTGATCGTCTTCAAAACCTTTGATTCAGCGCTGGACGGACGCACGCGCTTCACGCTGCACTCTTCCTTCCAGGACGCCACAACCCCCCGGGACGCCCCGCCGCGCGAAAGCCTGGAAACCCGCTGCCTGGTTTTTTTCTGAGCCGGACGCAGAGTCCCCCGGGACGAGCGTCATAAGCGATGCCGCTGCCCGCCTCGCTGTGCCCCCATCGCCAACATCGCCAACAGGACTTGCATCTGGCCGACTCATCATCCACTATACTGGAATTATTCCTTTATACAGAACTGACGGAGGTCTTCATGCAGGCACTGGTAAAAAGCGACGCCACACCCGGGCTCACGCTGTCGAACGTGCCGGAACCCCGGCCCGGTATAAATGATGTCCTGATCAAGGTTCGCCGCACTGCCATCTGCGGCACAGACATGCACATATTCAACTGGGACGACTGGGCTCAAAAGACGATACCTGTGCCCATGACCGTCGGGCATGAGTTTGTCGGCGAAATTGTGGAAGTGGGCAGCAACGTCATTGATTTCAAGCCCGGTCAGATCGTCTCCGGCGAAGGTCACGTTGTGTGTGGCCGGTGCCGTAACTGCATGGCCGGGCGCCGACACCTTTGCGCCCACACCAGCGGTATCGGCGTCAACCGCCCCGGCGCCTTCGCCGAGTATATGGTGCTACCGATGTCCAACGTCTGGGAGCATGCCCCCGGTATCGACCTCGACGTCGCTGCCCTGTTCGATCCTTTTGGCAACGCCGTGCATACGGCGCTACAGTACGACCTGCTTGGCGAGGATGTGCTCATTACCGGCGCCGGTCCGATTGGCGCGATGGCGGCAGCCGTCTGCCGTCACGCGGGCGCCAGGCACGTCGTGATCACTGACATTATCGACGCCCGGCTTGCACTGGCGAAGCGCCTTGGAGCCACGCACACAATAAACGTGTCCCGTGACAGCATCGGCGACCTGCAGGCACAGCTGGGCATGCGTGAGGGCTTCGACGTCGGCCTGGAGATGTCCGGCAACCCCCAGGCCTTTAACGATCTCGTCAACAACATGTGCCACGGCGGCAAGATTGCCATGCTTGGAATTCCGGAAAAGAACATGGCGATCGACTGGAGCTTGGTGATTTTCAACATGCTGACCATAAAGGGTATCTATGGTCGCGAGATGTACGAGACCTGGTACAAGATGTCAGTGATGATTGAATCGGGCCTGGATATCGCTCCGGTCATCACCCACCGAATGGATTATCGGGACTTCGAGAAAGGCTTCGAGGTCATGAACAGCGGTGAGGCGAGCAAGGTCATTCTTAACTGGGAGGAGCGCTGAAAGCATGTACGGACACTTACGCGATCACCTGCAAGCAGAGCTGGCGGAAATAGATGCCGCCGGCCTGCGCAAGCACGAGCGCATTATCAGCACACCCCAGGGCAGTCGCGTGGGCGTGGCCGGCGACGGCACATTGCTGAACCTGTGCGCCAATAATTACCTGGGCCTGGCAGAGCATCCTGATGTCAACGCCGCGGCGCGACAGGGCCTTGAGGAATGGGGCTACGGCATGGCCTCGGTGCGTTTCATCTGCGGCACACAGATCCTGCACAAAACCCTGGAAGACCGGCTGAGCCAGTTTCTCGGCTTTGAGGATACCATTCTGTACCCGTCGTGTTTCGACGCCAACGGCGGGTTGTTTGAAACGCTGCTCGGCGCCGAAGATGCGATTATTTCCGACGCGCTCAATCATGCCAGCATCATTGACGGCATCCGACTGTGCAAGGCCTCGCGCTACCGCTACCGCAATAACGATATGGCCGACCTCGAGACCCAGCTGCAGGCGGCAGACGCCGCCGGTGCGCGTTTCAAAATGATCACGACCGATGGGGTGTTCTCGATGGACGGCACCATTGCCCGTCTTGACGAGATCTGTGATCTTGCGGAGCGTTATGCTGCGCTGGTGCATTTTGACGACTGCCACGCCACGGGCTTTCTCGGCGCGACCGGTCGCGGTACGCACGAGTACCGTGGATGTATGGACAGGGTGGACATACTGACCGGCACCCTGGGCAAGGCACTCGGTGGCGGCAGCGGCGGATTCACGTCGGCGCATGCCGATATCGTGGCACTGCTGCGTCAGCGCTCGCGGCCCTACCTCTTTTCCAACACCGTGGCGCCCCCGGTTGCGGCGGGCGCGCTGAGAGCATTGGAGCTGGTTGAGGAAGAGCCTGCCCTGCGTGAGCGGCTGCGAAGGAACACGGCGAGCCTGCGCGACGGTCTGCAGTCTGCAGGTTTCGAGCTGCTACCGGGTGAGCATCCCATCGTGCCGGTCATGCTGCACGATGCCTCGCTGGCCGGACGCTTTGCGCAAACCATGCTTGAGCTCGGTGTCTACGTCGTGGCGTTCTCGTTTCCGGTGGTGCCTCGGGGCAAAGCGAGGATTCGCACCCAGATGTCAGCGGCGCTCGATGACGACGATATCGCGTTCGCCATCGAGGCCTTCACAACGGCTAAACGGCGCCTGGACATGTAGCGTTAGCGCCGGCTCACAGCATGCGGCGCCAGACCAGACCACGGCGCTCGTGTGCTGCGGCTGAGCATTACCGAACTTACCGCGTGGTCCACTCTAGGCGCGGAACGTTTTTTCCTCCAGCGTGGACTCATCCAGGTAAGTCACGGTACTGGTCTTGAAATTGAGATCGACAAATACCTCACAGTAGTGCTCACCATGCCGCCAGGCCATACCGATGCTTGACTCGTTGGAGTACTGCAGCTCGAATCGACCATTGAATGCCGGATGATGAGAGCGGAATCGCATCAGCCTGAGCAGGCGCCTCACCACCGGTTTTTCCACAGCCTGGTCAACCTCCTCGAGTGAGAAATAGGCGCGATTGATGTCACGTAGCTCCCCCGTGCTATGCATGAGGTCTTCATCATTGCAGCCGGCAAGCAGGCCCACGTAATACACCTGGGGAATCCCCGGGGTGAAGAACTGGACGGCTCGCGCGGCAATGTAGGCATCATCACTTTGCATCAGTGCATCGTAAAAGGTGCACGTCAGCTGATAGATAGCGCCGACGCTGTGGATATTGGCAGCCGACTTGCGCAGGATCGGGTCAGCGCTGCGGGCGTCGATATTGTTGATCAGCACCTTGATTTTGTCATCCGGCAGCACCCCCTCCACGTCCGGTATGCAGATACCATCGTGAGTATCCAGCACCGTAATCATGTTGCGCGGACACATGCGAAGCCAGTTCTTCAGGTAGGTACTATTGGCGTCCAGCAGTGTGTAAAGCAGCAGCGGCGGCAAAGCAAAGCCATAGGGACGCATGTCGCGACGACTGAGTGCGTACTGGTAACTGGTGTTGTCATGCACCTCGGGCAGACATTCTGCGCCGTACCGGTGCGCGACATCATTCACCCACTCCAGCAGGCGATAGACGTCGGGCTCCACGAGGAAGCAGCTGGTACCAATGCGCTTCGTGGTGTAGCCGAACGCATCCAGGCGCAACAGTTTGACACCCTTGCCGGCGAGGAAGGCAATGTAATCCTCCATCAGCTTATAGGCCATGGGCGTATCGTAGTTCAGGTCAATCTGGTGTTCGGTGAAGGTGCACCAGACCCGGGCCTTTTCACCGTTGTCGAAGGTGACGTCCCGGAATGGCTCCTTCTCCTTACGAATATGTATTTTAGCCAGGTCGTCCGCTGTCATTTCACCAAAGCTGTCTACATCCACGAACAGGTCGGCATAAGGGGATGCGAAACCCTGGCGCACGAAGTCCTTAAACTCTTCTGAGGCGTCGGAAATGTGATTGATGGTGAGGTCTGCACAGATATCGAAATCCGCCGCCAGGGCTTCGATATCACTCCAGTCGCCATACCGCGGGTCAACCTCCTTGTGGGTCAGGGGCGAAAACCCGGCATCGGCGTTGGAAGGATAGAACGGCAGAATATGCAGGCCGCCTATGGCGTCCGAGAAATGCCGGTGAATGACGGTTTTCAGATCATGCAGGTTATTGCCCAGCCGGTCGGGATAGCAGATCAGCTGGACGGCATTACGCAGGGCCATCACACACTCCTGTGTCGGTAAGAAACAATGGGTGCAGGCGCACTTCAGGCCCCCTCTGACGGTACGCTCTCGGGAAGCGGCGCGTGCTCACGTACCGCCTGCATGAATTCCTCCCCCCACAGGGCGATATCATAGCGGCGGACCGAATCGAAAGCCTCCGCGAGCCGACCCCGCGCCTCCTCTCGACTGAGGTTCAGCGCGAAATAACAGGTTGTCACCATTTCGTGGGGGTCGTGGGGGTTCGTCAAGATAGCGCCGCGCAGCTCCGCCGCCGCACCGGCGAACTCGGAAAGTACGAGCACGCCGCAGCCCCGGGTCAGTCCCTGCACCGCGACAAACTCTTTCGCCACGAGGTTCAGCCCGTCGCGCAGGGGTGTGATCCACATGACATCGGCAGCCGCATAGTAGGCTACCAACTGCTCGAACGGTATCGCGCGGAAAAAGAACTGTACCGGCGTCCAGCCGATGCGCGCATAGCGTCCGTTGATATGACCGACGGTCTGCTCTATCTGCAGCTGCAGTTCATCATAGATCTTCATGCCACTCGCTGCCGGCACGCAAATGATGACCAGCGTGATTTTCTCCTGCAGCTCCGGGTTTTCCTCCAGCAGGCGTTCATAGGCCTGCAGCTTCTCAATAATGCCCTTGGTGAAGTCCAGGCGCTCGACCGACAGCAGCATGCGGACGCCCGATAGCTCCTCCCGCAGCTCAGCAATACGCTGCTTTTGTGCCGGCTCTTCCAGCGCCCGATCGACCCGCCCGATATCCAGACCCACCGGATGCGCACCGAGGCCGATGCGGCGACCGGCGACTTCGATTTCCGTGGCCATTTCCTCCAGTCCCACGGCGCAGCCGTAGGTAAAAAAGCGCGGGGCGCAGTTCACGCGCCTGAGAATTTTCACCGGCATGACGCCGCGGGCAACGTCGACAAAGTTTTCCGCCTGCCGCGGTATATGGAACCCGATGTAGTTGCACTGTAAAAGACTGCCGACGATCTGTTTACGCCACGGCAACACATTGAATACGTCCGCCGACGGAAAGTAGGTGTGATGGAAGAACGCAATGTTCACGTCGGGACGCATCTCACGCAGGAACGCGGGCACCATCCACAGGTTATAGTCGTGAATCCAGACCACGGCATTGGCTGCGGCCTCGCCGGCGGCCCTTTCCGCGAAGCGTCGGTTAACATCGAGGAAAACGCCCCAGTGCTCTTCGTGAAAGGTCGCGCGCTCCCAGAACGTGTGCAGGGTAGGCCAGAATGCCTCCTTGGAAAAACGCTTGTAAAAGATGTCGACGTCGTCCTCGCTCAGCGCCACCCTCGCCGCAACCAGCTTGGGATAGTGCGTGACATCGACTTCAGTATGCACCTCGAACTCGCCCACCGACGGATCATCGATCGCCCAGGCCACCCAGGAGCCGGCCTTGCCATCGGCAAAGAAACTCAGCAGCGTGGGGATAATCCCGTTGGGTGACTTTGGCCGCCGCCGCTTGCGCTCGCCATCCTCAAAAAATTCCTCGTAGGGCAGCCGATGGTAGACGATCACGAGGTCAGACTTGCCTCGCTCGAACACCGGCACCAGTTCCGCCTCGATGCCACTGCTGCCGAGAAAGCCGAAATATTCGAATGCCTCGACGATACCACCCGCCCCCGGCTCGCCTGCGTGGTACACCCGCGCCAGATCCGCAGTAGCCGACAGCAGACCGGGCTCGGAGTCACCGACGCACACGCCCTTGAACCCGGTCTCGTACATGGACAGGTCATTCAGCGTGTCACCGGCGACCAGGACGTCTTCCCGGTCAAGGCCGAGATGTTCAACCAGCCGGGTGAGCGTGTGTCCCTTGTTGATACCCCGCGGCAGTACATCGAAGTACTTGCCGCCTGAAAACAACAGGTCGCAACCAAGATCATCCACAATGCGGCGCACCTCATCGTCGATGTGGTGCTCCTCGCAGAAATAGGAACAGCGACGTTCCTGCGGTACTTCCTGCCGCTGCAGATCCGCAACATGGGCAAGGGCATCCGCCACAGCGCGGTCTCCCGGCCAGATATGCTCGATTTCATCCTGAATCTGGAAAACCGGTTGCTGGCTCTCACCGAGCACTACCGTGGCGCCAACGTCGGCGATGATGTAG
>JBHEPQ010000234.1:0-28568 GCA_046260215.1 Chromatocurvus sp. | reverse complement strand
GAGTCTCTGTGTCCTGGTCATCGCGGCGATCGAAGTTGACGCCCAGCTCCACCAGCCACTCGACGCATTCACGGCTGTGGCTCACGGTGAACTCCACGACGTCGCGGTGGCATAGACCCCCGCCCGCCCGGAGCGTATCTTCCACGTGCGAATCGACCGTGTCCCTGTCGTGCAGGACCGCTGCCATACCACCCTGGGCCCAGTATGTAGCGCCCTGAGCGATGTCCGCCTTCGAAATGAGGGCGATCCGCAAGTGCCGCGGCAAACGCAGTGCGGCGCTCAATCCCGCTGCGCCGCTGCCAATGATCACAACGTCGTGTCGCCAGTGTTTTCCCATGATGATTCCGTTTGTCTGCCAACGTCAGTGTGTGCAAAAACACCGGCGTCGTGAGAAGCTTCTGCGCAGTATAGTCGAGCCGGCGATGGTGACGAAGAAATTCAATGATAGATGAACTCGCGGGGTTTGCCATGGTCTACCGGGCAAGCCGACGCCGTGGGCTTAAAGGCTCGCCGGCAAAAATCAGGGAGGATGGCGTCGCGTGACGGCAACGGCCACGGACCAACAGCTGGTCGCCCGGGTGCAAAAGGGTGACAACCGGGCCTTTGATCTTCTGGTGCTCAAGTATCAGCACAAGATTCTGGGATTGATCAGCCGCTACATTCAGGATTCGGACGAGATGCAGGATGTCGCCCAGGAAGCGTTTATAAAGGCCTATCGCGCCCTCCCGGGTTTCCGGGGTGATAGCGCGTTCTACACCTGGCTTTATCGTATAGCGATCAACACCGCCAAGAATCATCTTGTTGCTCGATCGCGGCGACCCCCGGGCCGTGATGTCGAGGTTGAGGACGCCGAGTATTACGAGGGCGGGGGCGCGCTGCGCGACCTCGAAAATCCGGAAAATGTGCTCTTTGGTGATGAGTTGAAAGCCGTGGTGCAGGCGGCAATTGCGGATTTGCCCGATGATTTGCGCACTGCGGTAACTTTGCGCGAGTTTGATGGTCTGAGTTATGAGGATATCGCCGAAGTCATGGAGTGCCCGGTCGGCACGGTGCGTTCACGTATTTTCCGGGCACGCGAGGCGATCGATACCAGAGTCAGCGCGCAGATAGAGGGCCTGTAAGCAGCAGTGTCATCAGCAGCGATCAGGCAAGCATCAACACTGATCAGGCAAGCATCAGCAGCGAACAGGCAAGAGCTGAAACCGCAGCGGTAGTGAGACGCCATACCAGGGGCGGAAGAAACAATTAGTAATAGATAGCGATAGAAGGTCGCGTTGCAGCAGGCAACGTCAAACAGAGGTAAACGATGAGCAACAGCACGCAAGGAAAGGCCCCATGAGCGAGTCAATGCGAGAATCCCTGTCCGCCCTGATGGACGGTGAGGCGAGCGAGATCGAACTGCATCGTATCCTTTCGCGCGTTGAGGATAGCGAACTCCGGGCCGCCTGGTCCGGCATGCATCGCAACAGTGACCTGATGCACGGTTCAGCGGAGATAGCCAATATCGATATCTCCGACGCGGTCAGGAGGTCAATCGGCGATATTGGCTCAATGCCGGCAGCGCGCAGGTCATCCGGCGGCATGCGTCGTTCGCTGGTAAGCTTTGCCGTAGCGGCATCAGTGACGGCGGTGGTGGTGTTCAGCGGGCAGCAGCTGTTGGTGTCCCCGGACGTTAACGCCCCCCGTAGCCTCAGCTCGCCGGGGTTGGTCAACTCTCCGGGAGCCGTACCGGTGCGGGCCAGTTTCGGTTCGCGCCAGGAGCATTCGTCAAGTGTATTGCAGCCGGCGGCGGGGGCCGGATACCAGGAAATGGCGCGGCAGCGCCTGCGCAAGTACAGCCAGGCACATGCCGAAGAGGCTTCACTGAATACCCCGCAGGGACTCCTGCCGTTCGCTCCTATCCAGAATATTCAGCCACGGTAAAGTGGCTATGCATCGCTATGCACCACACCTGTCACGTTATCTGATCGGCATGGCGTGTCTTCTTCCAGTAGTGCTGCATGCAGCACCGGAGTGCGGTGACGCCGACGCCCTCGCGCTGCTCGAGCGTATGTCGCGGGCCGGCATGAGCGGTAATCACCCAGGGCATGCCCTCCTGCGCCTGCAGCAGAGCAATACTGCCTGTGGCGTGTCGGCAAACTATCGACTGTCTCTTGAGGAAGGTGAGCAGGGTGCCGGCCGCGCTACCCACAGAATCATCGCGCAGCCTCGCGATACCTACCGTCATGCGCATGTCCTTGAGATTGACCAGGAGACTGCGCAGCTGCTCAAGCAGACAACCCTGACTGGCGATGGACGTCCGCTGGAGCAATTCCGGTATGCCGGCCCGGTCACGGGGGCCGGAGCCGGCGTGGACGCAGAGGCGGATTCCCGTGTCACTGCAGCGTCCGGGGGTAAGTCAAAAGCGGCCAGGCGAGTCACCGCGCCACACGCTGACGGGGGCGGGTCGATGATCCCGGGCAGCAGTTCATCGTTCGTCGTCAGGCGCTGGCAGGTTGATTGGCTACCGGCAGGGTTTGTCCCGACACAGAATGATGCGCCAGGGTTCCGGCAGACCTATACGGACGGTATGTCGAGCTTCTCGGTGTTTCTTGAGCCGGTCGATACGCTCATGCAGCCGGGGGAAGGCGCGGTGCGAGAGGGCAGCACGCTGGCCTACACACGCGGAGTGCGCTTGGCTGACTCAGCGGTATTGATTACCGTGGTCGGTGAGGTGCCGGTGAACACGGCGCGGATAGTCGCCGACTCGATTCGGATGAGGTAAAGCGTTTTGCTTCTGGAAACCGGCAGGATAGTCGCGGTAGAGCCCGGTTTCGTCTGGGTCGAGACCCTGCGTCGGTCTACCTGCGGCGGCTGTGCCGCGCGCGGCGGCTGTGGGCAGCGATTGTTGAACCGGCAGGGTAAAGGTGGACGTGGCCTGATACGAGCGTTGTCCGGTAACGCACTGCAGGCGTCGGACTGTCGCGTTGATGATCACGTCGAGATAGCGTTGCCCGAAGAGGTGGTTCTGCGTGGATCGATCGTGGTGTATGCCCTGCCGATAGTCAGTATGCTGCTGACGCTTGGTCTGGGGCACGCGCTTGTGGCCGATGCAGGCGATGTAGTCAGCCTCGGCGCAGCACTGACGGGTCTCACGCTCGGGCTTGGACTGGTGCGCTGGCATGCCTTCCTGCATCAGGATGATCCGCAGATGCAGCCCGTGCTGCAGCGCCGGGTGAACAGGGCCCCTGATGAGGACATTGTCGTCGCTGCCGTGGCCTGAGCACAGTTTGCGACAATTGACGTTACAATGACTTTCTTATTAATGATCCACAGGAAAATTTTTATGCCAACTCCACGTGACCTTGCGCGATGCTTTCTGCTAGTGGCAGCCTTGCTGGCTTCCGGCGTCCAGGCCCGCGCGCTGCCGGATTTTCGCGACATCGTTACCGACAATTCCGCGGCCGTTGTCAAGATTCTGGTGGAACAGGAGGCGGGTGCTCCGGCTCACCCCGGCTTCGATTCCGAGCAGATTCCCGAGTACCTGCGCCGCTTCTTCGAGGAGCGCGGCGCGCCCTCGGGGCCCCGGCAGCGGATGTCCATGGGCTCCGGTTTCATTATCTCCGAGGATGGTTACATCGTGACCAACAATCACGTGGTCGAGAGGGCCAGCAGTGTCGTTGTCCGACTCAGCGATCGTCGCGAGCTCGATGCGGAAGTCGTCGGTCTTGACCAGCGCTCTGATCTCGCGCTGCTGAAAGTGGACGCAGAGGTTCTGCCGGTCGCCAGATTGGACGCGACCGACGGGCTCGAGGTTGGCGAGTGGGTCCTGGCGATCGGGTCGCCCTTTGGTCTCGATTATTCCGTGACCGCCGGCATTGTCAGTGCCAAGGGCCGCAGCCTCCCCACCGAACGCAACGAGAACTACGTCCCGTTCATTCAGACCGACGTGGCGATCAACCCTGGCAACTCCGGTGGACCGCTTTTCAATCTTGACGGCGAGGTCGTCGGCGTCAATTCTCAGATATTTACCCGCAGCGGGGGTTCCATCGGTTTGTCTTTCGCCATCCCGGTGAGCGTTGTACGCAGCGTGGTCGACCAGCTCAAGGACAGCGGTTCCGTATCCCGCGGATGGCTTGGCGTAACCATACAGGATGTGGATCGCAATCTCGCTGAGTCTTTCGAGCTCGACCGCCCGATGGGCGCCCTGATAGCCCAGTTGGCGCCGGGCGGTCCGGCCGAGGGTGCTGGCTTTGAGCCCGGTGATGTGATTATCGAATTTGCAGGTCAGCCCATCGACAGTTCTGCAGACCTTCCCCATGTTGTGGGCCTGCTGCGCCCCGGCACCGAGGTAGATGCCCTGGTCGTGCGCGAGGGCAGGCGGGAGACCCTGAGCGTGACAGTTGCCGGCCTCGATGCGGATGAGGATCCGGCGCTTGCAGCACGCGGTGCCTCCGAAACGGATGAAGACATGCTGGGCATCCTGTGTGAAAACGCGGCGCCGGACATTCTCGAGCGATGGGGCCTGTCGGGCGGTGTCCTGGTGCGTCGCGTGGAACCAGGGTTGCCGGCAGCAGACGCCGGTATTCGCGCCGGCGACGTCATCACGATGGTCGCGAACAAGCCGGTGCAGGATCTGGATGCCCTGCGCGACGTCACCGGCTCGCTGCGTGCGGGATCTTCGGTACCGGTTCGTCTTATCCGTCGCGGTACACCCCTGTTTATCGGCCTGCGTGTCCCCGGCTGAAGCCGGGCACGAGGCAAGCTCTGCGATAAATCACGAAAGACTCAAGCCACCGTCCGCGGGCTGCGGCGAACAGCAGGTCTGCGTGGCGGTCATGCGCCCACTGCGTTACAATCGCGCCTTCCCTGCGGTGGCATGCTTTGCATGACGCTGCACGGTCGAGTATATATTCCGACAGCACGCAACTCCGGCATCCCGAGGCGCAGAGTCAGACTCAGTGAGTGATCTCAAACACATTCGCAATTTCTCCATCATTGCCCATATTGACCATGGCAAGTCCACGCTGGCAGACCGCTTTATCCAGTTCTGCGGCGGGCTGACCGATCGTGAGATGAGCGAGCAGGTGCTCGACTCGATGGATATCGAGCGCGAGCGTGGCATCACGATCAAGGCCCAGAGCGTGACTCTCGATTATCTGGCGCTCGACGGCGAGACTTACCAGCTCAACTTCATTGATACGCCGGGGCATGTGGACTTTTCCTACGAGGTATCACGCTCCCTGTTTGCCTGCGAGGGCGCATTGCTGGTGGTCGATGCCGGTCAGGGTGTTGAGGCGCAATCCGTGGCGAATTGCTACACCGCTATCGAGCAGGGCCTGGAAGTGCTGCCGGTACTCAACAAGATGGATCTGCCGCAGGCTGACCCTGACAAGGTGCGTCATGAGATTGAGGAGATCATCGGCATCGACGCGACGGAGGCCTGCCTGGTCAGTGCCAAGTCGGGCATGGGTATTCAGGATGTGCTACAAGAACTGGTGGCCAGGGTGCCGCCCCCCGAGGGTGACCGCGAGGCGCCGCTGCAGGCGTTGATCATCGATTCCTGGTTTGACAATTACCTGGGCGTGGTCTCCCTGGTGCGGGTTAAACAGGGCACGCTGCAAAAGCGTGACAGAATCGTGATCAAATCCACGGGCAAGCAGCATCAGGTCGACGGTGTCGGTATCTTCACGCCCAAGCGCAAGGAAACCGGCGCCCTGCGCGCGGGTGAGGTCGGTTACGTGATTGCCGGCATCAAGGAGATCAATGGCGCCCCGGTCGGCGATACCCTGGTCCCGGCGCAGCATACGGATGTGCCGGCATTGCCGGGGTTCAAGAAGGTCAGGCCACAGGTCTATGCCGGTATCTTCACGGTGTCGACCGATGATTATGAGGATTTCCGCGATGCGCTCGCCAAGCTGACCCTGAACGACGCTTCACTATTCTATGAGCCCGAGACGTCCGACGCCCTCGGCTTCGGCTTTCGCTGTGGGTTTCTCGGTATGCTGCATATGGAGATTATCCAGGAGCGCCTGGAGCGAGAGTACGATCTCGATCTCATTACAACCGCGCCTTCGGTCATTTATGAGGTGGTCACCAAGGCCGGCGACGTCGTCAGCATCGACAATCCCTCGTCCCTACCGGATGTCGGAGACATCGACGAGATGCGTGAACCCATTGCCCGCTGCACGATCCTTGTGCCACAGGCCTATCTGGGTAACGTGATCACTCTGTGCGTGGAAAAACGCGGTGAACAACTCGACATGCAGTTTCTCGGTTCGCAGGTGTCGCTCAGCTATGACATCCCGCTGGCGGAGGTGGTGCTGGATTTTTTCGATCGCCTGAAGTCTGTGAGTCGCGGTTACGCTTCTCTGGAGTACGGGTTTGATCGGTTCCAGGCCGCAAACCTTGCGCGGCTCGATGTGCTGATAAATGGTGAGCGTGTGGATGCGCTCGCGGTCATTGTGCATCGCGATCATATTCAGCACCGTGGACGGGTGTTGACGGATAAAATGAAAGAGCTGATCCCCCGGCAGATGTTCGATGTCGCCATACAGGCTGCGGTCGGTGGCAAGATTGTTGCACGCCAGACGGTCAAGGCGCTGCGCAAAAATGTTACCGCAAAATGCTACGGAGGCGACGTGACGCGCAAGCGCAAGCTGCTTGAAAAGCAGAAGGCGGGCAAGAAGCGAATGAAGCAGGTCGGCCGCGTCGAAATCCCCCAGTCGGCGTTCCTCGCCGTCTTGCAGGTAGACTGACAGGGACGGAAACCGATGACCATAGATTTTCCACTGATACTGGTGATCGCCGTTTTCTTCACCGGCGGCGTCTGGCTGATAGACGCACTGTTTCTGGCGCCGGCGCGGCGCAGGAAAGCCGGCGACGAGGAGCACGTCGAGCCAGTGCTCGTGGAGTATTCCAAGTCTTTTTTTCCTGTGTTGTTCGTTGTTTTTGTGCTGCGCTCGTTCATCGTCGAGCCTTTCCAGATACCGTCCTCGTCCATGGTTCCAACGCTTGAGGTGGGTGACTACATTCTGGTGAACAAGTTCACCTATGGGCTCAGGTTGCCGGTCCTACGCACCAAGGTTCTGGATGTAAAAGAGCCTGAGCGTGGGGATGTCATGGTGTTCTTTCCTCCTCATATGAACAAGACGTATTATATCAAACGCGTGATCGGCCTCCCGGGAGATACTGTGACCCATCGCAGTCGCCGTCTCTACGTAAATGGGAAGCCCGTGCCGAGCGAAACGTTGGCTGTGCTCCCGGATGGACGCTCACGCTATCGGGTAAGCCGTGCGGAATTTGGCGAGGACGGCCATCTGCTGCAGGAGAATATTTCGCGGCCGGCCCGTGATTTTTCAGTAGTGGTGCGGCCTGGTCATTACTTCATGATGGGCGACAACCGGGATAACAGCAGCGACAGCCGGGTATGGGGACAGGTCGCACAGAAGGATATCGTCGGCAAGGCGTTCGCGGTCTGGATGCACTGGGACTCGCTGTTCAGCATCCCCAGCTTCAGCCGCGTGGGTCTTATTCAATAGGTTTGTTTGATCGGGATTGCGACTATGAAATCACGGCGGTCTCAACGCGGAATTTCCCTGCCGGGAATTTTGATCATTGCACTGATGGTGGGGTTTTTTGTGACCGCCGGTATACGTATCGCGCCCTCTTATATTGAGTATCTGACAGTAAAGGAGGTGGTCGAGCGTGTCGCCAGTGAATACAACCGCGAGCAGGACACCATTGCCGACGTGCGCCGCAAGCTTGCCAAGATTCTGAATACCAACCAGGTGTACGATATTGACTACAAGGATATCGAGGTCTACCGCGAGGATGGCAAGACCTGGATCGATGCCCGTTACGAGGTGCGCGTACCCATGGTCTGGCGCATTGACGCAGTGGTCAAGTTTGACGATCTGCTGTACGAAGCGGGACGTGCCCTGCCCGAATGAACGCTGACTCCCGGCTCGCGAACCTCGAGCGAATCATTGGTTATGCGTTCTCTGAACGCACGCTTCTGTCGCAGGCGCTGACCCATCGCAGCGTTGGGCGCTTCAATAACGAGCGCCTCGAATTTCTTGGCGATTCAGTCCTGAATCACGTGGTAGCAGAGAATCTGTTCAACGCCTTTCCGCGTGCCCGTGAGGGGACGCTGAGCCGTATGCGTGCAGAGGTTGTCAGGGGAGAGACCCTGGCCGTGGTCGCGCGGGAGCTGTCCCTCGGTGACTATCTGTCCCTGGGCCCCGGCGAGCTGAAAAGCGGCGGACAGCACCGTGACTCCATTCTCGCTGATTCCCTCGAGGCGCTCACCGGCGCCATATTGATCGACGGAGGTATGGATGCCTGTCGTCAATTTTTGCTGAACATTCTGGGTGATCGTCTGCAGGCCCTGCAGGATATTGATCTTGACAAGGATCCGAAGACGCGTCTGCAGGAATATCTTCAGGCGCGGAGCCTGCCGCTGCCGGAATACGAGTTGCTGGATGTCAGTGGCGATGATCATGACCAGGAATTCCGCGTCTGCTGCCGGCTGGTGAAGCCGAAGTCCGCCACGGAGGGCGTTGGCCGCAGCATTCGTCGCGCTGAGCAGGCGGCTGCCAAAACGGCACTGGGTTTGCTCAGCCGTGGCTGA
Source organism: Chromatocurvus sp. (assembly GCA_046260215.1). Lineage (GTDB taxonomy): Bacteria > Pseudomonadota > Gammaproteobacteria > Pseudomonadales > Halieaceae > Chromatocurvus. The sequence continues at coordinate 19,957 of JBHEPQ010000234.1, read as the reverse complement.
ACCCATGCCGCATCGCTGTGGTCATGTCGCCATTATCGGCCGACCGAACACGGGCAAATCGACGCTGCTCAATTACCTGGTCGGCCAGAAGCTCAGCATCACCTCGCGTAAACCCCAGACAACGCGACATCAGGTGCTCGGCATCAAGACCGGCGAGCATTACCAGATTCTGTTTGTCGACACGCCGGGCATGCACGTCGATGCACCTCGCGCCATCAACCGCATGATGAACCGCGCCGCCAGCTCCTCACTGGTGGATGTCGACGTGGTCATTATGGTGGTGGATCGCACAGCATGGACAGAAAACGATGAGCGTGTATTGAGCCATCTTGTCGGATGCGGCGCACCGGTAATACTCGCGGTTAACAAGGTTGATCTTTTGCGGGACAAGAAAGCGCTTCTACCCCATCTAGAGAGTCTGCAACAAAAGGCAGACTTTGCCGCCATCGTGCCGCTGTCGGCGCTGCGCAGGCAGAATATCGACGCGCTTGAGGGGGAGATTGTCAAACGGCTTCCGCAAGCCGCCGCGATGTTCCCGGAAGACCAGATCACCGATAAAAGTATGCGCTTTCTTGCGGCGGAGATTGTGCGCGAGAAAATCATGCGCCAGCTCGGGGATGAGCTCCCCTACGCGACTGCCGTAGAAATAGAGGAGTTCCTCGAGGACAAGGGCGTGCTGCATATTTCTGCGCTGATCCTGGTTGAGCGTCGTGGGCAGAAGCTCATTCTGATAGGCGAGGGCGGGTCCCGTCTGCGCTCCATCGGCAGCGAGGCCAGGCGCGACATGGAAAAACTGTTTGATGGCAAGGTCATGCTGCGCCTGTGGGTCAAGATCAAGGCTGGCTGGTCCGACGATGATCGCGCGCTGAAAAGTCTGGGTTACGACGATCGCGCCTAGTGGCCTACCGTCTGCCAGCCCATGCTGAATGCCAGCCCACATGCGGAACTGAACGCCAGCCCAGGCTGAACCGAATGCGTATCACCCTGCAACCCGCCTATCTGCTTCACCGGCGACCCTATCGAGACAGCAGTCAGTTGCTGGATGTTCTCACTGCGGAATTCGGTCGCCTTGGCCTCGTCGCCCGCGGTGTTCGGCGCAAGTCCCGCGGTGGCTCGAGTGCCGCACTCCTGCAACCTTTTGCGCCGTTACTGCTGTCCTTTTCGGGTGCCGGTGAGCTGAAAACGCTCACCGGCATCGAAGCCGGTGGGGGCATTTCTCCCCTGTGCGGCGACGCTCTGCTGAGTGGCTTTTATCTGAACGAACTGGCGGTGCGTCTGTTACATCGCGATGATCCGCAGCCGGAGGTGTTCGCCGCCTACGCGGTGGCACTGGCAGCGCTTGCCGATGGCAGCTCTATTGAGGCGTCGTTACGCAACTTTGAGTTCAGCCTGCTCGATGCACTGGGCTATCGGGTCGATCTGGCTTCGGACGCTGAGCGCGGCGACCGCATCGCCAGTGACGGGCACTACGCGTATTCTCCCGGTGTCGGCCTGGTGTTACAGCGGTCCCAGGAAGTGTCGGAGTCGGTTGCGGGGATGTACGTCGGCGCCGACCTGCTGGCAGTGGCCCGTGGCGATTATCGGGGCACCGCGGGGCAGGCGGCCAAGCGACTGACCCGTACTGCGCTGGCAGACCTACTCGGTGGACGGCCTCTGCGCAGCCGCGAACTCTTCCGGCAGCATCGACGGCGCGCCCGCAGCGGCTAGTTGGCGAGCGTGGCGAAAGCTGCCAATCCCGGCGCCCTGCGCAGGCGGGCTAACAGGCGTTATACTGCCGGGCGCCATCCGCAGTGAAGGTTCTCTACCCATGCCCACATACCCCACTATAGAAAGCTGCATAGGCCATACACCGCTGGTGCGGCTGCAGCGCCTGCCGGGCGAGAGCAGCAATACATTGCTGGGTAAACTCGAGGGCAACAACCCGGCAGGGTCGGTCAAGGATCGTCCGGCGCTGAGCATGATTGCCGAGGCGGAGGCGCGTGGCGAGATCAGGCCCGGCGACACGCTGATCGAGGCGACCAGCGGTAACACGGGTATCGCGCTGGCCATGGCGGCGGCCATCCGCGGCTACCGGCTGGTCCTGATTATGCCGGAGAGCGCCAGCAGTGAACGCAAGCAGGCCATGCAGGCCTACGGTGCTGAACTGATAGAGGTATCGGCGGATGCCGGAATGGAGGGTGCCCGGGACAGGGCCGACAGCATGGCGGCTGAGGGACGCGGCCGCGTTCTCGACCAGTTCGCCAACCCGGACAACCCGATGGCGCATTATCGCGGTACGGGGCCGGAGCTGTGGCAGCAGACCGCGGGCGAAATTACGCATCTGGTGACGTCGATGGGCACCACCGGTACAGCCATGGGTTGCTCGGCTTTCCTCAAGGAAATGAACCCGGCGATACAGATCATTGGTCTGCAGCCGGCGGATGGCGCGAGTATTCCCGGTATCCGACGCTGGCCCGAAGCCTATCTGCCGGCGATCTTCGAAGCGGCAAAAGTGGACCGCGTGATCGATATCTCCCAGCAAGAATCCGAAAACACCATGCGTCGCCTCGCTGCCGAGGAGGGAATATTCTGTGGCGTGTCGGCCGGCGGATCAGTTGCCGGCGCTCTGCGGCTGTCGCAGGAAGTCGAGAACGCGACGATCGTCTCTATCATTTGCGACCGCGGCGATCGGTATCTGTCCACTGGCGTTTTTGCGCCGCGCGACTGAGCGAGTCGGCAATGGTTCAGGTCCGGGATCAGTATCACGTCGATAGCGACGGACAGGTCGACCTGAGCCGTTGGCTGACCCATATGCCGCTGACTCTGGACAGCGCGGATCGTGAGCGTGTGGCGGATGCGGCACAAATGGCGAGTGAGGCGCGGGATCGTCCGGGGATTGACGCCAGTGACTGGAGTGCACACTCCGACTGCCTGCTCGCCGGCGTGGAGACGGCGCAGATTCTTGCCGAACTCCAGGTCAGCGTGGACTGTCTGCTTGCCGGTTTGCTTTATCGTGCGGTGCGCGAGGGTCGACTGGATATTGCGGAGATCACCGGTCGTTTCGGCGCCGGCGCCGGCAACCTGCTCGAGGGTGTGCTGCGCATGGCGGTGATCAGCGACCTGCGGAATACGGGTGATATCCGCGTGCTCGGACAGGCGGATGCGCAGCGAGAGAATATCCGCAGAATGCTGGTAGCTATTGTGGATGATGTCCGGGTTGCCCTGATCAAGCTTGCGGAACGCACCTGCGCCATTCGGGCCGTCAAGAACGATGCCGAGCGGCGCGAGCCCATCGCCCGGGAGGTGTCTGACGTATATGCGCCGCTGGCCCACCGCCTCGGTATCGGTTACCTGAAATGGGAGCTGGAGGATCTGTCATTCCGCTACCTGAACCCGGACGCCTATAGCAAGATCGCGCGTCTGCTCGACGGCAAGCGCAGCGAGCGCGACCGTTTCATTCAGCGGGTGTCATCAGAGCTGGAGATTGTGTTGCGCAAGGCCGGTATTGACTTCGAGCTGAACGGGCGTGCCAAGCATATCTACAGCATCTGGCGGAAAATGCAGCGCAAGGGAATCGGTTTCTCTCAAGTGTATGATATCCGCGCGCTGCGTATCCTGGTGCCCGACGTCAAGGACTGTTACGCCACACTCGGTCTGGTTCACGGCCTGTGGCGCAACATCCCCAACGAATTCGACGACTACATCGCAAGCCCCAAGGAGAACGGCTATCGTTCTCTGCACACCGCCGTTATCGGTCCGGAAGGCAAGATTCTCGAGGTGCAGATACGCACCCGCACCATGCACGAGGAGGCCGAGCTCGGCGTCTGTGCCCACTGGCGCTACAAGGGCTCCGATCGCGAAGCGCGCCTGGGCAGTACCTACGAGGAAAAAATTGCCTGGCTACGACAGGTGCTCGACTGGCACGAGGAGACCGGCGATGCCGGTAGCGTTGCCGAGCAGCTCAGCTTTAATATCGCGCAGGACCGGGTGTATGTCTTCACGCCCTCGGGCGACATAGTGAATCTTGCCAGTGGTGCAACGCCGCTGGATTTTGCCTATCACGTTCACACTGAAGTCGGCCATCGCTGTCGCGGGGCCAAGGTCAATGGCCATATCGTACCGCTGACCTACGAACTCAGGACCGGCGAGCGCGTGGAAATACTCACGGCCAGGCAGAGCCAGCCGAAGCGGGACTGGCTGCAAGCCAACCTTGGCTACCTGAAGACCAGTCGTGCCCGGGCCCGGGTGCAGCAATGGTTTAAAAGCCAGGCGCGCGAGGAGAATGTCGACGCCGGCAGGCACCTGCTGGAGCGGGAGTTTCGACGCATGGCACTGACCAGCGTCGATTACAGGCGTATTGCCGCCAAGGTGCAGCTATCGACCGTGGAAGACATGTATGCCGCGGTCGGGGCTGGTGATCTGTCCTCGTCGCAGGTCCTGAACGCCGCCGAGAGCCTGATTGGCGACAAGCCACAGCCCCGGCTACGCGTGGCGCATGGTACCGGCCGGCGCAGCGGCCATGTCGATGTTCAGGGCGTGGGTAATCTGCTCACGCACATGGCCGGCTGCTGCAAGCCGCTTCCGGGTGACGACATCGTCGGCTTTATCACCCAGGGTCGTGGCGTTAGCGTTCACCGCGCAGACTGCCGGCGGGTCGTCCAGTGCCAGCACAACTCGCCGGAGCGCATCATCCAGGTTGAGTGGGGCACGGATCCTGACGAGCAGTTCGAGGTGGATATCGCGATCGAGGCCTACGACCGACAGGGACTGCTGCGCGATGTGACCGGCCTGTTTGCCGGTGCACGGATCAATGTGCTGGCGATCAATACCCAGTCTGTCCGGCAGTCGCACTCGGCCACCATGCGCTTGACGGTTGAAATAGCCGACCTCGAGTCACTCGCCAGGCTGCTGGAGCGACTGAACCGTCTCGAAAATGTGATATCCGCCAAGCGGATCAACAGTTAGGGAGCAAACGTGGCCGATACACGCTATAAACTGAACGATCTCCTGCTTATTATGCAGCGCCTGCGCGATCCTGACAGCGGCTGCCCGTGGGACCTGAAACAGGATTTCCAGAGTATCGTGCCCTCGACCATCGAAGAATGCTACGAACTGGCCGAAGCCATCGAACAGGAGGACTACCCGCACGTGGCGGAGGAACTGGGCGATGTGCTTTTCCAGGTTATTTTCTATGCGCAACTTGGCAGCGAGCGCGAGCTGTTCGATTTTCACGCCATTGTCCACACGCTGGCCGACAAGCTGGTACGGCGCCATCCGCACGTTTTTGTTCCCGGTGATCTCGAGCAGCGCGTGGACCCCGGCGTCATGGATGAATCCGACGTCAAGGCCCAGTGGGAGTCGATCAAGCAAGAGGAGCGCCGTGCCCGCCAGCAACACAGCGCGCTGGAGGATGTGCCGGTGGCGCTACCGGCATTGCAGCGTGCGCAGAAGCTGCAGAAACGCGCGGCTCACGCCGGGTTTGACTGGCAATGCAGCGACGGTGTGCTGGACAAGCTGGGGGAGGAGATTGTCGAACTGCGCGAGGCCATGCGCGGGGGCCAGACCGAGGCCATCGAGGACGAATTGGGTGACGTCTTATTTACCTGTGTGAATCTGTCGCGCTGGCTGCGTCTGGACGCGGAACGCGCCCTGCGTCTGGCATCGGGTAAATTTGAACGTCGTTTCCGGATTGTCGAGGAGCGGGCCGCCGCGCGCGGTGTGACTCTGGACTCGCTTGACCCTGCAGCCCTGGATGAGCTCTGGCAGGCCGCTAAAGTCGATGCGTAATGCCTTTGCCGGCTACCCGGCGAGCTCTTGTACTCATTCCAAGGCCTGTGTAAGGTTGCGCCTCTTTGGATTGGGGTTGGCATCGCCCTGCGCGCCGCCTATATAAAAGTTACAGCCAAGGAACAGCTGCATGCGTTTAATTCTTCTGGGCGCCCCGGGTGCCGGAAAAGGCACTCAGGCCCAGTTCATTACCGAGCGTCTGAACATTCCGCAGATTGCAACGGGTGACATGTTGCGTGCGGCCGTCAAGGCGCAGTCCGAACTCGGCAATCGCGCCAAGGAAGTCATGGACGCCGGCGCTCTGGTGTCAGACGATATCATCATCGGCCTGGTAGAGGAGCGTATCAGGGAGCCGGACTGCGCTCATGGCTTCCTGCTCGATGGTTTTCCGCGCACCATTCCCCAGGCGCAGGCGCTGCTTGACTCCGGTGTCGTGATCGATCACGTGGTGGAGATCGCCGTGGACGACGAGGAGATCGTTAGTCGCATGGCAGGGCGCCGTGTGCACCCGGCCTCGGGACGGATTTACCACACGGAGCATAATCCGCCACAGGCAGAGGGTGTCGATGATGTCACTGGCGAGGCCCTGGTAGCCCGGGACGATGACCGCGAGGAGACCGTGCGCAAACGGCTGGCGGTCTATCACGAGCAGACAGAGCCGCTGGTGGGTTTTTACCAGTCACTGAAGAACGACCCCGCGCCAGAGTACCACCGCATCATGGGTATCGGTGAGGTTGAGGAGATCCGCGATCGGGTTTTTGCCGCGCTCGAAGTGGATCAGGGCTGAGGCGCTGATATCTTATTAATATTCCGCCGCTGGTCCGCTAGAAGATCCATTGTTAGCCGCTCGGCGTTGAGGGTCGCGAGCCACCCGCCCACGCTTCGACGGCCACTGTCCAGGTGCTCTGCGAGGCCTGCCAAAGCTCCGGTGCGCAGGGCGAGGCACAGATAGTAATCGCGCCGCCCGCTGTGCAGGTAAGCCGCATCAAGATAGTGTCCCCGGGGTGATGAAAGCGTTTCCAGTAGCCGCACGAATACCCCCTCGGGTACGCCTGGCATATCGCAGGGCGCCACCAGAAGCAACGGCGTCGTCACCAGCCCCGTTGCCGCTTCCAGCCCCGCCAATGGCCCCTGATAGCCTGACCGGTGATCGGGTATCACGCGGTCGGCGAGGCTGACATAGCGATCGCGGTGACGATTGCAGCTGATCAACAGCTCGGACACCAGCGGACGCAGGGTATTTGCGGCGTGTGCGACCAGTGGCTGCCCTTGCCAGGAGATCAGGCCCTTGTCCCGCCCCTGAACACGCCGGCCCGCGCCGCCAGCCAGAACAAGCCCGGTGGTCTCATGTCTTCCGCATGCGATGCCTGATTGCTTGCTGGCTGGGTCCATGGCGCTGATTGTGGGATACTTTTCGACTTTGTGCACACAAATACTGCAGGTGAAAATACGATGTCTGACGATACAGCACACAGCGTGAGTCTGCTGGGCATCGAGACGGCCACCGATGCATGTTCCGTCGCCCTGCAAATCGATGGCCACATCGATCAGCGCCACGAGTGCAACCCGCGACAGCACAGCCGCCGGCTGTTCCCGATGCTTGCTGAGCTGCTGGGCCAGCGTGCGCCGGCCTGTCTGGGTCTGGATGCGATAGTTTACGGCTGTGGTCCCGGTTCCTTTACCGGCCTGCGGATTGCCGCGAGTGCCGCGCAGGGGCTGGCTTTCAGTCTTCACCTGCCCGTGGTTCCGGTGTCGACACTGGCCTGTCAGGCGGCGACCGCGCGACGTGAGAACGCGGTTCCCCACGGAGCCGCCATCCTCAGCCTGCTCGACGCAAATATCGGTCAGGTCTACTGGGCGCTTTACCGGATCGATACTGGAGGCCTGGAAGAGCTGATGCCGCCCGCCGTGTGTGCGCCAGAGGCGTTACCCGTTGCTGTCATCGTCGAGCAACTGGCTGAATCGGTTCCGCTTTATCATGCAGGTTCGGGCGCAACGCTGGTTGACGGGCTGCCCGGACTGCCCGTGGCGGCGCGCTATGCAGATGTCCTGCCCGAGGCTTGCGATCTACTGCCGTTTGCCCGTGCCGCATTGGCCGGGGGCGCAGCGCAGACGGCGGCAGACGTTTCTCCCGTCTATGTTCAGGATGCCAGCCGCTGGAAGAAGCTGGCAGAGCAGGGGCCGCGCCCGTGATTGAATGGTGGCAGGCGGCGATTCTTGCCCTGCTGCAGGGGCTGACGGAGTTCCTGCCCATCTCCAGCTCGGCGCACCTGGTCATTCCATCGCTTATGCTGGGCTGGCAGGATCAGGGACTGGCGTTCGATGTCGCGGTCCATGTCGGTACCCTGAGTGCGGTGGTGGTGTATTTCCGTCGCGACCTGATCGGTCTATGTGGTGCACTTCTGTACGGCGCGCGTGAAGGTCGCATGAACGATGGATGCCGGCAGGTGCTGTTCCTGGGAGTGGCTACTCTGCCTGTGGTGTTTACTGGCTTTCTGCTCAACGACGTCATTGAGGAGCATCTGCGCACGCCCGGGGTCATTGCCGCGACCACGCTGGTATTCGGGCTGGCACTGGGTCTGGCTGATCGCGCGGCGCGGCGTGGTGTCCAGCGGGATATGACACTGAGTGTCGCAGTGCTGGTGGGTCTGGCCCAGGCGGTGGCGCCGATTCCGGGTGTATCGCGCTCGGGGGTAACGATTACTGCGGGGCTTCTACTCGGTCTGGGTCACCAGCGCGCCGCGCGCTTCTCTTTCCTGCTGTCTATCCCGGTGATTGCCGGCGCCGGCCTGCTCAAGGGACGCGATCTGCTGTTGCTGGAAACGCCGGTGCCATGGCTGCAGCTGCTGCTGGCTGCCGCGCTGGCGGGCATCACCGCCTACGCCTGCATTGCGGCGTTTCTGCGACTGATTGATCGCATCGGCCTGATGCCGTTCGTCTACTATCGCATTGCCCTGGCGCTGGCTCTGGTGGCGCTGTGGTTGGCATAATGCGGTTCACGGCGTTCGGAGATACAGGATGAAAGTAGCGTTTATCGGGCTCGGCGTGATGGGTTTCCCCATGGCGGGGCTTCTGCAGTCAGCGGGGCATGCTGTGACCGTGTTCAATCGCACCCATCAGCGAGCGCTTGACTGGTCACATCGCCACACTGGCGATGTGGCGGCGACGCCGGCCGAGGCCGCCGCCGGGGCGGAGCTGGTGTGCTGCTGCGTCGGCAACGACGACGATGTGCGGGAAGTACTGCTGGGCAGTGAGGGCGCCCTGGGGACGTTGTCCGCCGGCGCGCTGCTCGTCGATCACACCACCGCCTCGGCGGCGCTGGCACGCGAGCTGTATGCCGCGGCGCAGGCTGCAGGTGTCGGCTTCCTGGACGCGCCGGTATCCGGCGGACAGGCCGGTGCCGAGACTGGCACGCTGACCATCATGATCGGTGGTGATCAGGACAGTTTCGAGCGCGCGCGGCCCGTGCTGTCGACCTACGCGCGCTGTGTGCGCCTGCTCGGCCCCAGCGGCAGCGGACAGCTGGCCAAAATGGTGAACCAGGTCTGCATCGCGGGCGTGGTACAGGGGCTCGCCGAGGGCCTGGCGTTTTCGGAGCGCGCCGGTCTCGATAGCGCGGCAGTGGTCGAGGTCCTTTCCCAGGGCGCAGCGCAGTCCTGGCAAATGGTCAATCGCTATCAGACCATGCTGGCCGGGGAGTATGAACACGGCTTTGCCGTGAACTGGATGCGCAAGGATCTCGGAATGGTTCTGGATGAGGCGAACAAAATGCAGCTTGAGTTGCCGGTGACGTCCCTGGTGGACACTTTCTATGCGCAGGTGCAGGAGATGGGCGGCGGGCGCTGGGATACCTCCAGTCTGTTTGCCCGCATGCGAGAACTCATGAATGACGAGGGGGGGCGACGTTCGTGAACAGCACCGAGTTCAACCGCGGTTTGTTCGAATTCCTGTCGCGCGCAAGCACGCCATTTCATGCCGTGGCGGCGATGACCACGGCGCTGCACGACGCGGGCTTCGAATCCCTTGACGAGACCGGGCCGGGCTGGGAGACCCGGCCTGGCGGGCGCTACTACCTGACGCGCAACGACAGCAGCCTGGTCGCCTTTACCCACGGCAGCCGCCATGCACCGCGAGAGGGCCTGCACATGGTGGGGGCGCATACGGACAGTCCCTGCCTGATGGTGAAGCCGAATCCCGAGCGTCTGCGCAAGGGCTGCTTCCAGCTCGGCGTCGAAGTGTATGGCGGCGCGCTGCTGAACCCCTGGTTTGATCGCGACCTGTCGCTTGCCGGGCGGGTCAGCTACGCGGATGATCACGATCAGCTGGCCACAGGGCTGGTGGACTTCCGCACGCCGCTGGCAATCATCCCCAGCCTCGCTATCCACCTGGATCGCGAGGCGAACAGCAATCGTAGCGTCAATCCGCAGACCGACATCCTGCCGCTGTTGGGCCTTGCGGGTGAGGGGGAGGAACCGGCACTGCGGGATCTCCTCGCCAGAACGCTTTGCGACGACGGACACCCGGTGGCCCGGGTGCTGGATTACGAACTGTGCTTTTACGATGTACAGCCGCCGGCGCTGGTCGGGTTGAATGCGGAGTTCATCGCCTCGGCGCGCCTGGACAATCTGCTCTCCTGTTATACGGGTCTGCAGGCGCTTCTCGCGTCGGACCCCGATTATTCCTCGCTACTGGTGTGCAATGATCACGAGGAGGTGGGGAGCACCTCGGCAGTCGGGGCGCAGGGTCCCATGCTGCGATCGCTGCTCATGCAGCTCGCCGGTGACGAGAAGGCGTTTGCCGGCATGCTTGACCGCTCGGTGATGATTTCAGCGGACAACGCCCACGCGGTGCACCCGAATTACGCCGACCGGCACGACGAACGTCACGGTCCGCGTCTGAATGCCGGGCCGGTGATCAAGCACAATGCCAACCAGCGTTACGCCACCAGTAGTGAGACCGCCGGCCTCTATCGCCTGCTGGCAGAACAGGAAGCGGTACCCGTGCAGTCGTTTGTGGTGCGCTCGGATATGGGCTGTGGCAGTACCATTGGTCCGCTGACCGCAGCGGAGCTCGGCGTGCGTACCCTGGATATCGGCGTGCCGACCCTGGCCATGCATTCGGTGCGCGAACTTGCCGGCAGCGAGGACGCCTGCAGCCTGTGGCGGGTTCTGCGCCGTTTCTACAGCCATCCACGCCACCCTGCAGCCCGCAGCGGATAGCTTTACCTTCAGGAATCCGTATCATGTGTGGCTGTTGTGTACACGGGTCAAGACAGCAATGAGCGAACAACGGGTTCTCACCGGCATCACCACCACCGGAACGCCGCACCTCGGCAACTACGTCGGCGCCATTCGCCCGGCTATCGAAGCCTCGGTGCAGCCGGGGCAGCAGAGTTTTTTCTTCCTCGCCGACTACCACGCCCTGATAAAGTGCCAGGATCCCGAACAGGTGCGCTGCTCCAGCATCGAGATCGCGGCGACCTGGCTTGCCTTTGGTCTCGATACAGACCGCGCCATCTTCTACCGCCAGTCAGACATTCCAGAGATCCCCGAGCTCACCTGGATCCTTAACTGTAGCGCCGCCAAGGGACTGATGAACCGCGCCCACGCCTACAAGGCCGCGGTGCAGGCAAATGAGGAGACGGGTGAGGATCCCGACTTCGGCATCAGCATGGGACTCTTCTGCTATCCGGTGCTGATGGCGGCGGATATTCTCATGTTCCGCGCGCAGCGTATTCCGGTGGGACGTGACCAGATCCAGCATGTGGAGATGGCTCGCGACATCGCCCAGCGCTTCAATCACAATTTCGCCGAGGTATTTACCCTGCCCGAAGCGGTGATCGAGGACAATGGCGCTGTGCTGCAGGGGCTGGACGGGCGCAAGATGAGCAAGAGTTACAACAACACCATTCCACTGTTCGAAACCGAGAAAAAGCTGCAGAAGTCCATCAACCGCATCAAGACCAACCTGCTGGAGCCCGGTGAGCCAAAGTCCACCCAGGATTCAGCGCTATTCCAGATCTGGTGCGCCTTTGCCGACGCCAGCGAAACGGCGCGTATGCGTCGGGCCTTTGCCGACGGCATCGCCTGGGGCGAGGCGAAAAAGCAGCTCTACGAACTCGTGAACGACCATCTGGCGCCGGCGCGGGAGCGCTATCTGAAGCTTATGGACGACCCGGCACACATCGAGTCTGTACTGCAAAAAGGTGCATATCGAGCCCGTGAGCACAGTGCACCCCTGATGCAGCGGGTGCGCGACGCGGTTGGCATCTCGAGCATGGGATAGGGGCCTGCTAGCGACCGCCGGGGTACCACGCGACCTCAGCGTAAAACCCCCGCGGCTGACCGACAAAATACCGGTATGAGCCGAAGCCAAAATCCGCACGCTCGGCGTATTCGCGATCCAGCAGGTTGGTGATACGCACGCCGGCCTCCCAGTTTTCAGACAGGGCGCTGCGCAGGCGGAGGTTAAGCAGGCTGTGGCCGTCATACTCATGGTTGTTGTCGGGATCCAGATAATAGCTGTCGAGGTAGATCCACTCCAGTTCCACGTGCCCGGGCCCGACGAGCTCGAGCTCGCGGCCCACGCGGGCGCTGCCGAACAGGCGCGGAGCCGTGTCTATGTCGTTGCCCTCTATGTTGCTGCCCGAGCCGCGCAGCGGGCTTGCGCTTTCGTAGCGGTGCCGCGCTGCGCTGGCGTCCAGGCCTGCGTACCAGCCACTGTCGCTGCGGTAGTCCAGGCTCAGCTCCAGGCCGCGGTGGCTGGTCTCGGCGCCACTGACATTCTGTCGGTCAGCATCCTGGAATATCACATCGGACTTTTCCATCGCGTACAGCGTGGCGTCCCAGGACAGGCCCATCGGAAGAAGGCCGCGAAGCCCCAGCTCGACGCTGTCGATGCGCTCTGAATCGAGATCGGCTACCGCCTGTCCGGCCTGCAGCCGATACAGCTCCGCAGTCTGTGGTGCCCGAAAGCCGCGGGCCATGCGCGTGTAGATCACAGCGCTGCCGAAACCGGAGTAGGTCGCACCGATGTTGAACGACGCATCGCCGAAGCTATCATCCCGGTCTGCCGGCCGGAAAAAACGGCAGGCGGTGGCGGTTGGTGCACAGGCGGCGCCATCACCGGTGCGATTGTCGTAGTCATAGCGCCGGTACTCATAGCGCGCGCCGGCCTGAACCGTCCAGTCGTTCCCAGGCCGCCAGTGTATCTGGCTATAGGCGGCCGCCACGGTGGCGTCCACCCGGTAGTCGTAGTGCACCCCCCGCGGCTGGTTCGGGCTGAAGTCGTTTGCCTGTGTTTCGGTGATATAGCCCTCGGTCGCTTCAAGGTCGACGCCACGTATCCACTCGATATCGCCGTGCGTGCTATTCAGTGCCATCGTCAGGCCGACGCTTTCGTGGCCGTTGGTTTCCACCGGTTGCCAGGGGAAAAAGTGTTGCAGAAACTGCATGCGGTTGCGGCGCAGGTAGGGCGTTATCGTCAATGCGGTGCCGGAGGCAAGATCCCGCTGCCAGCGGCTATAGGCGCGCAGAGACCAGGCGTCGCGGTAGGCCTCGGGATTGGGGTTGCTGCGCCGCAGGTCATCGTCTTTGTAGGATTTGAAGCCACTAATGAAGCCGGAGGTTTCCTGATTCAGGTTTGTGGCCTCGAACGCGGAGGTTACCTGCCAGACATCGCCCTGGTAGTCGTGGCGCAGCGTCAGCTTCTGCTGGTCGAACCCGGAGTCATCCTTGTAGCCGCCATCAGTGGCGGCGTTACCGCGCACGCTGATGCCGTGGCGGCCCTCGGTGTTGCTGTAGCGATATTTCGCGCGGTAATAGTCGAAAGGGCCGGCCTCCAGCGTCAGGCGCTGATCGCGAGCGCGGGTCGGCGCTGCGCTCAGAATGTTGATGACGCCGTGCATCGCGTTGGAACCGTAGACCGAGGTGCCGGGGCCGCGGATTACCTCAACCCGGGCGGCCTGCTCTGCGTTGGCATCAAACAGCTGGTTGACATTGCAGAAGCCGGGTGCGCGCAGGCTGATATTGTCCCAGCCCATGAAAAAAGGTCCGCAGCCGCCGGCACCGGTAAGTACCGGCGAGCGCAGCGCGGTAAGGCTTTCCTGCCCGTTGCCGCGGCTGATCCAGGTGCCGGGTACGCGCTGCAGCAGTTCGTTGATATGCACCGGGGCCGTGGTGTCGATCTCGTCTGCGCTGATCCTTGACCAGCCAAGGGGAAGTCGCAGCGCGGTTTCGGCATTGCGACTGGCGCTGACGAACACTTCCTCCAGATGCGGCTGCGCGTCGGCGCTGGACTCGGCGATGACTGCAAGTGCGAGCGGCAGGGCGGCATGGCGCCAGTCGATCAATGCCATTAAAAACTTCCTTTGTAAAAAATCTACTATATCAGTCCATTGCCGTTACCCCAAAAAAACAGGGGCACTGGCGTTTATGCACCTATCCGGCCGAACCTATCCGGCGGAACCTGTCCGGCGGAACCTGTCCGGCGGAACCCTTACGGTGGAATCTGCCTGCGGTACGCGGTGTTTGTTATCATACGCGGCTCCGGAATCGACAAGGGAATACTGCATGCCGCCCGTTTCCGAGGTGCTGGCCATCAACGACACCCTGCCTATTCGCAGGGCCTTTCCGGTGCATAGTGGCAAAGTGCGGTCCGTGTACTGGCTGACGGAGTCCGACAGCGCGCGTCTTGTGGCGCAGCGGGGATATGCCGTGGCGTCCGACGCAAGACTCGGTGTCATGGTGATTTCGGATCGGCTTTCGGCCTTCGACTGTCTCTGGCAGGCGGAGGGGGGATTGCACGGTGTGCCGGGCAAGGGCGCGGCGCTGAATGCGATCGCCAGTCACTGGTTCCGCTGCTTTGCAGATGCCGGCCTCGCCCCGAGTCATATTCTCGAGGTGCCGCACCCGCTGGTATGGATAGTACAGCGCGCGCGACCGGTGGCAATCGAGGCGATTGCCCGGCAGTACATCACGGGTTCGATGTGGCGCGCCTATGAGAGTGGCGAAAGAGCGTTCTGTGGCAATCAGCTGCCGGAAGGTCTGCAGCGTGACCAGCGTCTGCCCGAACTGCTGGTGACGCCCTCGACCAAGGGCATTCTGGCCGGGATTCCGGACGTTCCCGCTGCAGACGATGTTAACGTCAGTACGGCTCAAATCTGCCAGCACTTCGAACGCTTTCAGTTTGCGTCTGCGGAGGATGTGGAAGTCTGCATCAAGCTGCTGCGCTCGGGCTTCGACCTGATTGCAACGCAGCTGGCTGACAAGGGCCTGCTGCTGGTCGATACCAAGTTCGAGTTCGGCTACGTCCCCGCTATAGAGGGCGTGGATCGACTCATCTACATGGATGAGGTAGGTACGCCGGATTCATCACGCATCTGGGATGCAGAGGCCTATCGAAACGGGCGAGTAAGAGAAAACTCGAAGGAGGTTTTCCGGCAGTCGTTACTGTCACTGGTGGATGATCCGGGGGTGCTGCTGGACGCGGGCAGGATGCCGGAGCGTCAGGTGCTGGCGCGCGATACCGTGCTGCCGCGATCGCTGTTCGATGAGGTGTCGTCGATCTACCTGGGCCTTGCAGAATGTATTACCGGGCGTCCCGCGGCGATCTCGGCCGACCCGCGGCAGGATATCCTCGACGTTCTTGGCGGTGACGCCTTTCGTCTGGTCGACTGATCCGGGACATGCTGGGCGATCCACTGTTCTGGCTGGTCAGCATTCCCGGTGTGCTGCTGTACGGCGTGGCCAAGGGGGGCTTTGGCGGGGCGGTGGCGATTCTCGCGGTGCCATTGATGGCCCTGGTCATGCCGCCGGTGCAGGCTGCCGCGATACTGCTGCCAATCCTGGTGCTCATGGATGCTGTGGTGGTGCGAACCTTCTGGGGGAATTTTGACTGGCGGGCGCTGCGCCGCCTGCTGCCGGGAGGAGTTCTCGGCATTGCCCTGGGGTATTACAGCGTCGGCCTGCTGAACGAGAATGCGCTGCGGCTGCTGGTCGGTGTTGTTGCCATGGCATTCGGGTTGCTCACGCTACTCGGGCTGCAGGCGGTGACCGGCCGCAAGCACCACGCCGGCACCGCGCTGTTTTTCGGTACGCTCGCAGGCTATACCAGCTTCAGCATCCATGCTGGCGGGCCGCCGCTGACCATGTATCTCCTGCCGAAGGCCTTGCCGCCGTTGATGTTCGCCGGTACCGCCGGCGTGTTCTTTGCCGTGGTCAACGCGCTCAAGCTGTACCCGTATTACCTGCTGGGCCAGTTTGACGCGAATAACCTGCTGTATTCCGTCGTGCTGATGCCCCTGGCCCCGATTGGCGTGCGCATCGGGCATTGGCTGGTACTGCACTCACGCCCCGCCGTATACTATCGTATTATTGCAGTGTTTCTTGTGCTGGTCGGCATCAAGCTTATTGCCGACGGCCTGGCATGAAAGGAGAGAAAAGATGCAGATTATCAATCTGACCGATAGCGTGGGTGTCGCCGGGCAGGTCCAGCCCGGGGACATGCCGGCAATCGCAGAGGCGGGCTATAAGGTCGTGATCAACAACCGCCCGGACGCAGAGTCGGCCGACCAGCCGGGCAGCGCGGAGATTGCCGAGGCAGCCCGCGCTGCGGGACTGGAATACCATTACTACCCGCTGAATGCGATGAACTATCCGGGCGACGATCCTGCCGCAATGGCGGCGCTGTTCGATGACGAGTCTCGTCCCGTGTTCGCGTTCTGCCGCAGCGGCACCCGCTCGAGCAATCTATGGATCAGTACGCGCGGGGTCGATACGGTGGATAGCGCGCGCCGCCGTGCGCGAGACCTCGGTTTCGATATTTCCATGTCACTGCGATGAAAGAGGTAAGTATGATCAGATCCCTCGGTTTTCTGCCGCTGCTGGTACTGCTTTGTGCATTGCCCGTTCGAGGCGCGGAGCTTTCCGACGCGGTACAGCGTGATTACGATCAGCACCTCGGTGCCCTGTTCAAGCATTTCCATCGCAATCCCGAACTGTCCTACCGCGAAAACGCCACGGCGGCGCGCCTGGCAGAGGAACTGCGCGCGGTGGGCTTTGAGGTCACCGAGGGTGTCGGTGAAACCGGCATCGTTGCACTGATGGAAAATGGCGACGGCCCGCTGGTTATGATGCGCGCCGATATGGATGGCCTCCCGGTGGAGGAAAAGAGCGGGTTGCCCTATGCGTCCACTGCTACCCAGGTGGACCGCAATGGCGTGGAGCAGCCGGTGATGCACGCCTGCGGGCACGATGTGCACGTCACCGGACTTATCGGCACGGCGCGACAGATGGCAGATCGTCGTGACCAGTGGTCGGGCACGCTGATGTTGATTGGCCAGCCGGCAGAGGAAGTCATCACGGGCGCGCGCACGATGATGGAAGACGATCTGTGGGAGCGCTTTGGTCAGCCCGATCACGCCATGGCTTTCCACGTGGCCGCCGCCATACCCACCGGCAAGCTGTCTGCTGTGCTGGACTCGCCCTATTCCGGCGCCGACACGGTGGACATCATTGTGCACGGCATCGGTGCTCACGGTGCGAGCCCGCACTCGGGCGTCGATCCGGTGCTGCTCGGTTCGCAGATCGTGGTCGCCCTGCAGTCTGTGGTCAGCCGTACTCTGCCGCCGCGCGAGGCCGGGGTGATTACCGTGGGCGCGTTCCACGCCGGCAGCAAGCACAACATCATTTCCGACCGCGCTCATCTGCAGCTTACGGTGCGCAATGACAACCCGGAAGCGCGCAGAATTCTGCTCGACGGGATTGAGCGGGTTGCCGTGAACATGGGCCGCGTGGCGGGGCTACCGGACGAGCTGTTGCCTGAGGTCATCGTCTCCGAGGAGCCGGTTCCCCCGACAATGAATGATGTCGAGCTGACCACGCGCCTTCGGGGTGCCTGGAGCAAGCATTTCGGTGACGACGTGTTCTACAGCGAAAAGCGCCTGGCTATGGGTGCGGAGGACTTTCCGTTTTTTACCACGGACCCCTATATCCCAAGCACATATTTCGCGGTGGGTGGCACGCCCCCCGAGGCCTTCGAGCGGGAAAAGGCCGGCGGCGACCCGGTTCCCTCGCATCACTCGCCACTGTTCAGGATTGATCCCGAGCCGGCGGTAACGCTGGGCGTTGAGGCGACAGTGACAGGACTGCTTGAGCTTATGGGAGAATAGTCATGGCGGCAAACAACGCTCATGCCCTCGCTGGTCACGCGGCACGTCCGGCCAGGACTGTGGAAGGATAGCTGCATGTCGGGTGACACAGACTTCCGACCGCTACTCTGGGACCTCCCGGTTCGGGTCATCCATTGGGCTCTGGCTGCCTGCGTGCCGGCGGCCTGGTGGACGGCCGATCAGGGCTATATGGAGCAGCATTCGTGGATTGGCTATAGCGTCCTGATAATGGTGGCAACACGCATTGTGTGGGGCTTTGTCGGCAGCCCGCAGGCCCGCTTCAGCGACTTTCTGTGCGGGCCTCGCAGGATCCTGGCCTACCTGCGAGGGGGCGCGCAGGATACGCCTGGCCACAATCCATTGGGTGGGTGGTCATCCATGGCGCTGTGGATAGCCTTGCTTTCCCAGGCCGGCAGCGGCCTGTTCAACAGCGACGGTATCCTGTTTGATGGTCCGCTGTACCATGCTGCCGACGCCTCAGTGACGGACTACCTCGGCAGCATTCATGAAACGGCTTTCAATGTTCTGCTCGGCCTGATCGCGTTGCACATAACGGCTGTTGCGTACTACCAGTTCATTGCCCGGCAGCAATTGCTGTGGCCCATGTTGCGTGGTTACGCCGAGGGCCGCCATGGCACCGGGCCTGCGCGGCCCTGGTGGTGGGCAGTGCTCATTGCAGGCCTGTTTGCCTTGCTGCTCTGGGGTGTCATCGAGTTCGCGCCCGAGCCTGAATCCTATTGGTAAGTGACTCCCGCGTAGGAGGCCGGTTGTTATCGGTATCAGAACAGTGCTTGCTCTCCGAGTTCCTGACCGGCGAGTCCCTCGTGACGGGTGCGCTGATAAAATGCCTCCAGCGTGTCGGCGCCGAAGCTGGGTGTCGCCGCTGCGGAGTGTTGCCCGGTTTCGGGATCGATACAGAGCATGGATTCTGTGGCATAGAAGCGCCCGATGCGCGCGAATTCGGCCTTGTCTGCCGCGGCCGATGACAGTTGTGCAAAGGGCCAGAGCAGCGCGCTCACCGCACTGAATAACTGCACGGGCACGCGGGTGAAGCGTGGCGGCTTGTCGTAGATACGAAACAGCATCTCTCCCTGCTCCCGCGGCATGATCGCGGGACCGGGTCCGCCTACGGGCAGAACGGCGTTGTGGGCCGCGGGGTCATCCAGGCAGTTAGCAAGAAATACGGCAAGATCCCGCTCGCTGATCGGTTTACAGGCAGTCTGCTCACCATCGCCGAACATGAGGAAGGACTTGCCGGCTTTGATTCGCCCGATCTGACCCGATAGAGATTTGAAAAAGGCGGTCGGGCGCACGATGCTGTAGCGCATGTCGGACGCCTGTAACGCCTGTTCGAAGGCCAGCTTGGCGTGCTGGAACGCCAGACGAGGGGTTTGCACGCAGATCGCAGAGAGGAGTACGAAATGCGGAATATGTGCCTCGCGGGCTGCCCCGAGCAGATTGCGGTTGCAGTGGTATTCCACATGCCACGAATCCCTGATGCCACCGCCGCGTGTCGCCAGGCACGAGTAGACGGCGTCGTAGCGCTCGCCGCAGATACCGTTATCAGCGATTGATTCACTGTTGGCAAAATCTACCAGACGCATTCTCGCGCCTTCCAGCTCTGGCATGCTGTCGTCGGCGGGGAGAGAACGCAGCAGGCACGTAACATCACAGCCACGTGCTACAAGCTCCCTCACGAGCTGACGACCAATATAGCCACTGGCGCCGGCGACGACTACGCGGTGGCTCACAGCGGTCGCCACGCCCTGCTGGTGACAGCTGCAGCGGGTCCGCTCAGTCTGGCCTGCTCAGTAAAGGTAGTCTTTTGACTTGTACTCATCGTGGCAGGCCTTGCAGGTGCCTCCGGTATCCTTTACCGCATTTGCAATGTTTTTGCGGTCGCCGCCTTCCACCGCCTCGTCGAGAGAAGCGGCGGCATCGCGCAGGTCATCAAGCTTTGATTCGAAGTCGTCCATGTTGTCCCAGATTTCCGGCTTGGCGCGGGTCGTTCCTTTTTCAGAA
>JBHEPQ010000227.1:0-4689 GCA_046260215.1 Chromatocurvus sp. | reverse complement strand
GTCAGGCGTCACGATGGCGAACTCCTGCCAACCCAGCGACGCCTGCACGATATCGCCGACCCTGAATCCCGGATGCCGACTTTCGAGCACCTCGCCGATGCCACGGCAGCTCATGAGCTCTCCGACATCCACGGTGAGATGAAATTCGCGTTCCTCTGAAACGTACATGCGCTGCGCGGGGCTCGTGCCAAGGGTAAGCACGCGCACCAGCATTTCCCCCTCACGGGGTTCCGGGACGGATTGCTCCACAAGTGAAAAGTGGTCGCGACTGATGACCTCGTTTGCTGCCACATATCGCTGTAGCAGCCACTGCCGGTTCATGAGCGGTTTTGCGTGACTGTCGATTAACGTTTCCCCCATCGGAGTCGCTGTCCAGGGATCACGGCGTACAGCGCGGACAGCTCTTCTCAATCGCTGACAGCCAGGATGTACTTTACAACAGGAGGGGAGCGCGAAAAGCAGCTTTAATACGATACCTGATAGCGCGAATAACGGCGTCCGAGAAATCACCGTCAGCCGCGCCGGGCTCCATGGCCAGACCGATCGACTGCCGCGGTAGATCCACCACCTATGGCAGCAGAATAAACTTGCCGATATGGCGCGATTCCCCGAGCTCAACAAGCGCCGCAGGGGCATCGTCCAACGAAAAGCTGCTGGCAATCACGGGGACAAGGTCGGCGGAATATTCAAGCCCAAGATCCACCAGGTGCTCACAAAGACCGGCTTGCGGAAAGATGTTGAACAGGGCGAAGCCTTTGATCGTGATATTCTTGACCAGCACCTGGCCGATCGAGTACTCAGCGCGGCCGCCTGCAATCATTTCATAGCTGACGATAACGGCACTCGACGCGGCGCCACTGATCATCGCGTCAATGAAATCGCCACCCACGGGGTCAATTGCAACATCAAAACTCCGGCCCTCCTTGAGCTGCCTGGACAGGTCTTCTGCGTTACCGCATATCAATACCTCGTCCGCAAACTGCTCCAGCGCCTCGCGCTTTTCAGACGCGCGCGTCGTTGCCAGCGTCTGCGCCCCCCAGAGCCTGGCGATTTTCAGCGCCATCACGCCCACGCTGCTGGACGCAGCGGTCACCAGCAGCGTCTTTCCGGCAGCCGTCGCCGGTGTTATACCCGCCGTATGCAGACATCCGGCCGCCGTCAGGAACGCCATCCAGAACGCGGCGCCCTCCGAATCGTCGAAGCCTTGCGGGATGGGAATCAACGCACTCTGCGCATAGACGCCCAGGTCGCGGTAGGCGCCCGTGGCACACATATCGATCTTGCCCGGGGTTACAGCGACGCGGTCCCCGACCTTGAAGCGAGTGTCACCGTCGCTTGGGTTCGACTCGCCCAGTGAGACGATTTCGCCAACCGCCTCCTGCCCAAGCGCGCTGGGAAACTCGCGCGCCGGCAGATACTTGCCCTGGACATAATTGAAGTCGGACCGGTTCATGCCAATCGCGTTGAGCCTGACCAGTGCCTGACCGGCGCCGGGCGCCTCAAGCGTTTCGGTTGTGCAGTGCAGGACATCCTGCACCGCGCCGTAGCCATCGAACTTCCAGGTTTTTGCTTGCATGATCACTCCGGATGAATCCGTATCAAAAATCCGTCAGCAGGCGCCCGAAACCGGAGACTCTGTCAGAGATACCGTTGTTTCGCAGCGCGTGCCAGTAAGTAGCCGTGTTGATGGCGACCACGGGCTTTTGCAACCACGTTTCCGCGACGCCCGCCAGACGCGCCATAGACAGATTGGTACCAACCTGGACGATCGCATCCACATCGTCGCCGTCGAGTTCCTGCAGCACCCGCACCAGCTCCTGTTCCGACACCTGTGCAATGGCCTGCCAGTTACGGCATTGCAGGCAGGTATCACGCACCACCTGAAATCCGACTTCCTCGTAATAAGCACACACGATTTCATTCATCGCCGGATAATATGGCGAAAGAACGGCTATTTTCTTAACACCGCCATACGCCTGCAGCGCATCCCGCGTCGCGTGTGAACCAATGCTGACGCCCAGGCCACCTGACACGTCTCTGACGCTCTCGATGAAGTGGTCGGCACCGGCGACACCATCATTGAAGGTCACAGCAGACATTCCCATGATGAGATAGTCAGGGGCCGCGTTCATGACCCAGCGCACCGCGTCAAGCGTCAGAGCAGCGATTTCCCGGGTGCCGGCGAGAAACGTATCGTTGGAAATCGCCGCGGCGTTCGAGTTGAGTATGCGGCTGTAGTGATTGGTGACGCCCGGTGGGCGCATGTCGTCAAACTCTGGTTGCACGATGGTATTTGTCGACGGGCCCATCACCCCGCATTTGAGCCGCCAGCCCAATGCATCACGTGCCATCGTCCTACCCCCCTAAATGACCGCGCAGACGGTCTTGGTATCGAGAAAATTATCAATCGCCTGCTGACCACTCAGCTTGCCCCAGCCTGAACACTTGACGCCGCCGATAGGCAGGCTGGCGTCGTACATGGCGTGACAATTGATCCACACGGTCCCGGTGTGGAACTCGCTGGCCATGCGGTGAGCGCTGGACAGGCTCTCTGTCCAGACGCTGGCGGCGAGGCCATACGACGAATCGTTGGCCAGGGCAATTACCTCATCGGTGTCATCGAATGGGGAGCAGACCACAATCGGACCGAACACTTCCTCGCGCACGATCTCCATATCCGGCGTCACATCAACAATTACGCCGGGGCTACAGAAAGCGCCCTTGTCGCCGACCGCTTCGCCACCGGTCACAACTGTGGCCCCTGCTGTCTTCGCCCTGTCGACGTAGCCACAAACGGTATTGAGTTGTTTGCGGCTGACCAGCGGTCCCATCTGTGTCGCGGGATCTAGGCCGTGGCCGAGGGTCATTTTCGATGCTGCCTCACTGAGACCGTCCACAACCCTGTCATAAACGCTGCGGTGTGCGTAGATACGCGTGCCGGCAACACATACCTGACCCGCATTAAAGAAAATTGCGTTCGCGGCACCGGGGATTGCGAGATCCAGATCCGCATCGTCAAGAATCACCACCGGTGACTTGCCACCCAGCTCCAGCGATAGTTTTTTCAGGTTGCCCTTTGCGGCGTCAATGATGCGCCTGCCGGTGGCGGTAGAACCGGTGAAGGATATCTTGTCGACATCGTCATGCGCCGCCAGCGCCGCGCCCGCCTGATCACCGTAGCCGGTAATCACGTTGAAGGCACCCGCAGGTATGCCAGCCTGCATGAGAAGCTCACCCAGCCTGAGCGCTGTGAGCGACGTGTCCTCTGCGGGTTTCAGCACCACACTACAGCCGGCAGCGAGGGCCGGCGCAATATTCATGGTAGTGAGCACCAGCGGGGAATTCCACGGCACGATGGCACCCACAACACCCATGGGTTCGCGGCTGGTGTAGGCGAAGATTTTCTTGCCTTCAGGTTGATAATTGATAGAAGTCGGGATAGTACTGCCCTCGACCTTGGTCGCCTGCGCGGCGAAATACCGGAACTGCTCGATGGCTCCGGGAATCTCCGCCCAACGGCCCACGTAGAGCGGCTTGCCCTGATCGAGGGTCTCTAACTCAGCGAGCTCGTCAATGTGCGACTCGAGCAGATCCGCCGCGCGCCAGAGTATCCGTGCCCGCTCGGAGGGTGTTACTTTGGACCACGCGCCAGAATGGAAGGCATCACGCGCGGCACGCACGGCGCGATCGACATCGCCAGCGCCTGCCGCAGGGATGCGCGCCAGAATGTCGTCCGTAGCGGGATCGCGGGTCTCGAGCTGCTCGCCAGAGATGGCATCGACCCAATCGCCGCCGATCAGCATCTGCATGCTGTCCCGCGCCAGAAATTCTTTTACTGCAGTCCTTTTCTCGATGTTCGCAATGGTTACGGTAGGCATCATCGTCTCCACTATTTCTGATTGATAAGAGACTACCACCAAAAAAGCTGCGCCCGCGGCGAAACCGCTCGCAATGACCACTCTTCGGATACAGGGTAACATGCGGGAACGCTCCACATTAAACGCAGATCTTTGCCCTGAACCGGGGAACTCAAGCGGAAAAATTATCCGCCTACTGAGCATTGTTGATGGAAAAGCAGATCACCCGTACTTCGCACCGTAATATCGCCACGTCAGGCAGGAAGCCTGTCAACAAAGCAGGGGCGGTGAATATCCACGCAACCCCGAGACACTGGCGCTGGCATCAGCGCGCAAACCGGATTCAGGATCGCAAGCGCATGGAATATCCCTACGTACCAATGCCCCGAAGAAACCCGCTCCGCTGGCCTGGTGGCGCTCGCGTCGCGCTGATCATCACGTTCAATCTGGAAACCTGGGATCTGGTGAAAGATACCGATCAACCCTACTACGCAGGCGGGCCCCCGCTGCTGCCAAATACCCTGCCCGGAAACGTACCCGATTTTCCCAATTTTACCTGGCGCGAATACGGCCAGCGGGTTGGCATATGGCGAATGTTCGATGCCATGGACGAGTACGGCGTCAAACCGTCCTGCACAATAAACGCGGTAACAACCGAGCGTCGCCGCGATATGCTGCAGGCTGCGCTCGACCGGCAATGCGAGATATTGGCGCATAACTTCGAACAGGGAGAATTATTGACGGACTATGCACACCAGCCCGAAAAAGAGCGTGACGTTGTTCTCAGAAGCCTGGCCGTCTATGAGCAGGCGGTCGGCAAAAAGGCGCGGGG
>JBHEPQ010000226.1:0-4457 GCA_046260215.1 Chromatocurvus sp. | reverse complement strand
AAATCATTGATTGGAATAATAATTATAAGGATTGCTGAGGACAAAAACCAGTTTTCAACCCACCTCGTAGGCACGTCGTACCTCTTGTGCAACCAGGGCGAGGCCCGCCTCGACCACGGCCGTGTCCTGAGCGTAGGACAGGCGAAGGCACTCGTGGCTGTGTGGCCAGGACGGATCCAGCCCGATGAAGAAACGCTCGCCCGGTATCGCCAGTACGCCGGCCTGCTTAAGGCGCTCGTAGAGCTCGGCGCTGCTGATGGGCAGGCCCTCAAACCAGCACCACAGAAAAAAGGCACCCTGCGCTCGGTGCAGGCGGTAGGGGAGCCCGCGGAAAGCAGTCTGCGCACAGGCAACCGCATGCCGCATGCGCTCGCGGTAAAAGGGCTTGATGCTGTTGTCAGTAAGCTCGCGCAGGGTTCCGCTGCGGATCAGGCTATCTGCCAGTGCAGGCCCGACCGCGCCGCTGGCCAGGCTGAGAATCGTGTTGGCACTGTTAAACGCAGCAATCACCGCCTCGCTGGCGATGATGATGCCGGTGCGCAACCCCGGAAGCCCGAGCTTGGAGAGGCTCAGGGTCAGGATGGTGCTATCGCTCCAATGGGGTTCCGCGCTGACAAATGTAATGTCGGGAAATGGAGCGCCGTAGGCACCGTCCACGATCAGCGGTATGTCGTGCTTCGAAGCCAGCGTTTCCAGCGACAGCAGTTCATCGTCACTCAGCACATTGCCGGATGGGTTGGTGGGTCGCGATACGCAGAGCGCACCGATGTCATCATTTATGCTCAGACTGTCGCGATCCAGGTGGTACTCGAATTCGTGAGCAGCGGTCAACTCGATCCGGGGAGGCGTTGCCGAGAAAAAGTCGTCTGCGATACCCGCATCGGCGTAGCCGATGTATTCCGGGGACAGCGGCAGGTGTATGCGCCGGTGCGTACCGTCCGGCATCCTGCCTGCGAAAAGGTTGTAGAGCACAAAGTAGGCGGACTGGCTGCCGTTGGTGATGGCGATATTGTCCGGGCCCAGCGACCAGCCATAGCGTTGGTGCAGGCAGTCTGCCAGGGCTGTTCGGAAGCCTCGATCGCCCTGGGGCGACTGGTAGTTGCCGGCGAGTCGTTGCCACTGTGCGGGATCGTCCACCAGGGCCTTGAGTTGCTCTCGATAGACGGCTTCCACCGCGGGCAGCCGCGCCGGGTTGCCGCCCCCCATAAACAGCATATCGGGATTGTCATTGAGCGCAGTGCCGAGATCGCGCATGAGATCGACAACACCGGAACTGGCCGAAAACTTTTCTCCAAAGGCACTGAGCTTCATACGCGCACGCTTCCGTCCTCGTCTGGCAAGGCGCGGGGGAGGTCACGGTAGGCTACGCTGCACCACCCCAGTGCCAATATAGCCCGCACCTGGTCGCCCAGTAGCAAACGATGATCCTTCGGGTGCAATGCGATTCGCGGCGGACTGCCGAGACGCCGGGACAAACGCAGCTGCAGACGATTCCACTCTCTGAGGAAGCGGGCGCGCGCCACCGAATCTGCCTCAAACCCCAGCAACGGCATGGGTAGCAGCTGATAGGCGCCACCGGCCTGACGAATGCGCACACCGCGCAGGGTTTCGATGGCCGCGAAGGGCAGGGACGCCATGTCTTCACGCCTGAGCCCGCCCAGAGCCCAGGCAGGCGGAATGTAAGTATTGGGCACCTGCAGGCCATTCTCCTCAAACCAGCGCTGGCTGCGGCACATCAACTCCCTGATAGCGTTCCTGTTCAGCGACAGATGCTCGGCGGCATTGCGGGAAAACAGCGACGCGTGGATCCTGTGCAGGGCACGTTTCGGCCGCGTCTGGTGCTGCCAGCCGTGGGCGATGAATTCATGCCCACCGGCATCGAGGCCGCGCAGCACATTGAGATCGTCACCAGACCAGGACACCCCGGGCACCACCAGCAGCGATACCCTTGAGATGTCTGCCGCAGCAAGCAGCTCCAGCGTGTCGAGAACGTCCACAAGCGTGCTGGGCATGACGTCGTGTATGGAAATCAGCGCGCGTGGTTTCACAGGTGCTCCATCGCTTGTTCCTGATTGCGGTTGATCGCAGCGCCACAACCGCCCGACAGCAGGCTTACCCACCCGGCTACTGTTGAGTTGTTCAGCGATATCGCAGCATTACGCGCTGCCACACTGCGCGCCCGCCACTCCCCGGCCGGCAGCGCTGCCATCCCCCGCAATCGTTCCGCCAGATCCGCCTCCGGGTCCAGAGGAAGCACACCGCCACGAAGTTCAGGCCAGCCGCAAATACCGGCTGCCGACGACACCAATGCAGGGCGTCCCCGCGCAAGCGCCTCCAGCGCGATCGACCCGAAGGTCTCAAACTCAGACGGTAACAACAAAAGGCTGCAGGAATCCAGGACAGACATCAGCTCCAGTCTCGAAAGCCAGCCGGTGAAGCGAACATTCGGGAGCCTGCTCGCGCGTCGCTCCAGCGCATCACGCATCGGTCCATCTCCGACCAGCAGAAACTCGATTTCGGGCAGACCCGCCGCTGCATCGACAATGCGGTCTATATTTTTTTCCCGAGCCATGCGTCCGGCAAAACAGACGCGAGACAGAGTGTCGGGGATCGCCGCTGGCTCGGGCAGACATTCGCTGGGCAGGGGCGTACCTATTACCCTGGCATCGCGGGCGCCGAGCTCCCGGACAACCGGGAGCAAACCCTCGTTGTTAACAAGAACACAGTCGGCCGCGCGACAGACAATACGATTTGCAAGGCGCAGGACGGATGCGAAGAAGCGACGCGGCAATGGCGACCAGTAAAGGGTCGCGAGGCGCTCAAAATCCGTGTGGAAGGCCGCGAACAGGCGAAGCCCGCGCCGCCGCGCGACCCAGACACCGTAGAGCCCGAAAAGCCCCGGGGTCACCACCACGATCACGTCGGGCCGCAGGCGGTGGAGTGAGCGCTTGATGCTCAAGATAGGCGGCACTGCCAGTATCTGCTGCCCGTCACCCGGCATCGGCACCGACAGCAGCGGCCGTCCGTTATCGTTAGCCGTCTGATAAATCCGGGGGCAAACGCCGCGGGAAGCGAGCTGGGGCAGGAGGTCGTGATAATAGGCGCCGGTACCGTTGCGCTCCGGCAGTGCATCCGAGAAGAAAGCGACACGCAATAGAGACTGCGGCGCTGCGCCCGTGTCGCTCACACCGGGACTCCGACTCTCAGCGGCGACGCCAGTATCTGCTCAAAAGCGTCCCGGGCCGTTGCAGTCTGATCATCGTCTGCGGGAGGCGGCACTGGCGGCCGTCTGCCGCAGCCCTTGCCCGACGTCGACGCCACCGCTGCGCGAGCCATCCCGGACCCCGGGTCGATAAATGTCTGTAAGGCTGCAAGCACCGGAGCGGAATCCGCACGCATATCCTCCTGAATGACGACGCGCACGCTGCTGGCTGGGGCGCCACGGAGAAATGCGGCAACAGATCGATAAAAGTCACGGTACAGAGTAGTAAAAACTTCCTCCGTCGCTTCTCCGCTGCTGTCTGTGCCGAATATCGCCCGCGCCGGCACCAGTGCCCTCAGCTGCGACGCCAGGGCGGCCTCGGGACGTCGCGCGCACACGATGATTCTGGCATCCGGGTAGCGTTCGAGCAGATAAGGCGGCCATCCAGTAAACGCCGCATTCTTGGATAGCAGCGTCCTATTCGACGGCTGAGCATGCAGGTGGCGCTGCAGTAGCCGATGGTAGAAATCGAGCAGACGTTCCCGCTCTGCGGCGGGCAGGCGCGCCGGCAGTGGCAGCTGCCTCAACCCCGGGTCATAGGGAAAGGCCAGCAGTAGAAAAAAACATGAGGCCGCCGGCAGTAAGAGCAGGTAATCCTCCTCCGGCGCGTTCAGTGCGACCGGATGAATCTCGTCGAGATCCTCGCCCAGACGACGAAACAGGGCGCTGAGCAGCCGGCGGCAGGGCGCACCCAGTAGGCTGTCGAGGCGGCCGAGCACGTGCACACACCGACGCTGCAGCACCGAGGGGGCCAGCAGGACTTCCCAGGTCGCGAATACAGAAAACCCGCCCTCCGCAGCCAGAGCGCGATGCAGGAAGGTGGTGCCGCTGCGGGGGATGCCGGTAATGAATACCGGCGCGGTGACAGGCGTCTGGCGATAGCCCGGAAACATAACCTCATCCAGGGCGAGGAACACCCAGTGCAGCAGCTGCATGAGGAAAAACAGCGGCATTACCAGGAGAAAAACAAGTCGACGACCATTGAGTCCGGCACCGGGATGCCGACCGGGCAGAAGGGCCTCAGCGTACCAGCGACCGTAACGACTTATGCTCTGTAGGAAAATCTGTGTCATGGCTGCTGAACCGCCGTGTTTCCAGGCCGCAGTGTACGCGGGTTCGTTCGTCGCCAGTACCCCGGGACGGCCGTCGGTGGGCATCCGGCACCGGTTCCGATTAATATTGACCAATGTAAGGA
>JBHEPQ010000219.1:0-7467 GCA_046260215.1 Chromatocurvus sp. | reverse complement strand
AGGACGTCAGCCTGGTCGACGCCTACATCAGCTACCAGCGTGACCGTTGGAAGGTCCGGCTCTCAGCCAAGAATCTTACGGACGAGAACTACTGGTTCACCGGCTTCGGGTTCAGCCTGGTGCAGGCCCGGTTCATGGCCGATCCCAGAACCTGGCGCGCCTCGGTCAGCTACGCGTTCTGACGCACCTTATCGGGTCAGTTCCCACTGCGCCATGGTCCGGTAGTTCACGCCCTGGCGACCGGGCACCGACTCGAACAGCGTGAAGTGACGGTATGACAGGTTGATGGCCGGTAGCACGACCGGCGCCGGCGGCGGCTCCCCGCAGTTGCGGTACAAGGTGATGTGCGGTGTGAAGGCCTTGTGCTCCAGCCGCCCCCCGACCAGGCCCCCGACGTGCTGCAGTTTGCGGGCGAGGTCGTGAAGCTGCGGCGGTGGCTGCGAGGTGCCCATCCAGTAGATGGCGGGTCCCGGCCAGAAGCCGACCTGATCAAGGTGCAGTTCGCCCGCTGCGAAATCGCTTCCTGTCTGGCGATCGTCCACTGCGCTGCAAAGCGTATCCAGTTGGCGAGTACTTACATCGCCGATGAAGGCCAGGGTGACATGGAAGTTTGCGGCGGCTACCGGTCTGCCCGCGGCAAGGCCGTAGCGGTCGCGCCAGTCGACAATGGCCCGGCGGGTTGCGGCATCTGGCTCGAGGGCGAAGAAAACGCGCATGGCAATGGTCCCGGCCCGTGCCTGGGGTCAGCTCTGGAGTGGATATGACTCCAGGCACAGTTAACGTTGGTATGCTATGTCTATTTCGGCTCACCGGGGAGCGCACTGAAATCAGTCATGCAGACAATCGGCGAACAGACTCAGGGAACGTCTCCAACCATGCTCGAACCGGTGCGTCCTCAAGGCGTAATTATCGCACACTTCAGTCGACGCCCAGCTTGCGTGTGGGCTCTCTGCCGACGCCCGACCGGATCGCCACACCCGCACCGGCCTCGCGACCTTGCTCGTAGCTCTCGCTCCTTCGGTAGCTGTAGGAAGTTCTGGTGTACTTCACATCGTACTTCTCGCGTATGAGATCGCGCTTCACGACCATGAGCGCCTGGGCATCATCCGGCGGAGCGCCGGCCGATTCCCCACCGCGCTTCTCTTCCTCTATGCGCTTGAGCATCAATACGATCTCGTGGGTCGCACCGAGCCGGAAATCGTTCATCGCCCTGCGGCCGGCGCCGGTCGACTGTCGGTGCCGGAGTGCGAGGCGCTCAATCTCGTTGACCAGATAATCCAGGACATAAGCCGCAACGAGGGCGTCCTGGTCGAGCCCGAGGAACTCCGAGTACCAGCGGCCCGTGACCGGATTCTCCTGCATGCGCGTCTCACAGTCGTATAAATGCGCTACGGGAATGATCAGCAGGCTGTACCAGCGCGGCACACGGTGGTGCTCACGCGGCGCCTGCTCCTCGGTAATCCGATCATCGATGCCATCCCGAAGCATGACCGCCGCATGATCAAGGTTATACTTCGCCATCAGCTTTGCGGCGCGGGACGCGGCGATGGCGGCCTCATGCGGCGAGCTGGTATCGGCCGCCATGGCCAGCAGGCGCCTGACACGCTCGATCAGCCGTTGGTCAACGTGACCGCTCACTGAAGCCCTCCCCGGTCTCGAATCTGGGTACTATCGATGCCATTCCCGGCAGATCAGGCAGGTCGTTCCTGGCGATCATCATCGGATACCGCTGACCTTCCACCACCGTCGCACTCACAGCCAGGATAGACCTCATAATCGTGAACATCACCTATCAGAATCCACACAGCCTAGACCGTTGAAGCGAGAACGCCACGCTGGATGCATGAACAAGTAGCCTAAACGGACGCATTTACTAAGCTGTTGCTCTAGCGCGGGGCGGAGACTTTCTTAACTTACCGATCACCCAGTGTCTGTGCGATGGCATCGCAGATATCAATGGGAAGCCAGAGTTTTAGGCCGCTCTCATCGATAATGTCGAAATCATCACCGCCCCGGCTAAGGTAAAACGCCTTCGCGTCACTGTCTTTTGCGTCAATCACCAGGCCGACACCCCCGACTCTATTGGAAGTCTCTGACGCTTCTTTGATCGCAAAGGTGAGAAGGCGCTTTCCATAGCTGGAGCCCTTGTATCGATTATCGACGGCCATTTTTGCAAGAAGTAGGGCAGGGACAGGATTCTTCAGTTTCCGCGCAGGTTTGCACTCAACGGGTAGATCAAGGGTTGTGTAAGTTAGCGTGATGTGCGCCATGATCGTGTTCGGATCGGTGGGATCTTCCAGCACGAATGTTCGGGTCATTCGCTTGTCAGAAGAGGCTCTGGCGCTGTGGGCCAGGAATTCATTCAGGTCAGCATAACCACAATCAAAAGCCTTGCGGTTATGTCGTTTCTGGATCCGGGTGAGCCTCGTCTGTGTCAGTGTCATTTACCGATTCCTTATAGTCGAGCGCGTCCTGCATGAGTTTGCTCGATGGCTTCCGAGGCTTCCGATCCAGTATCTCCAGCATCCTGTTTCCTGTCTCAACAGAAACCTGAATGCGGGTAACCCGATCCACCACCTCTTCAGCTTTTGAGCGGGCTGAATCAATGAGGAACTGGCTCATTGTCATCCCGGAAAGCTCAGCAGCTTGGGCGATAAACTGCTGTGTCTGCGCATCCACACGTGCGACGAGACGGGGATCTTTGCCCTTCTCATTGGTGTGCGTTGTCATAACCATTCTCCTAAAATCTATTGACTTCCCGAACAGGTCTGATTGTTAAATGACCCTTCTTGGTCAGTGACGGAAGCGATAATAACAAGAGTTCTTATCTATATCAATTTGTGGGACGAAACGGCACACAGTTTCCTGGAGGTTCTGATGTGGCAGGGTAAGGCTGACCAGGACTTTCATGACGTTTTTCTTTATGGCTGGTCATTGCTGTCGTAGTGGAAGTAGGAAGGCAGGTCTGCGAATTGTGGCTGTTGCTTGTCCTTTTCCGATTGGCAGGCTTAGCTTGCTGATTTGCCATCAAAATGGCCCGCCCGGCAGAATTCGAATCTGCGACCTCTGCCTCCGGAGGGCAGCGCTCTATCCAGCTGAGCTACGGGCGGAAGAGTTGATTGCCTGCATCGCAATAGGCTAACAGGACGTGCATTTCCTGAACGCGCCTGAGAGAGTAGCAAAGCTCACCAGCCCTCTCAACGGTGGTATCCGGAAATGCGGTATCCGGAAACGTTTGCAACAGCCTCGCTTTCAGCGCTATCTCAGCAACAGCGTCGGCACCCGGGCCGAGCGCAGCAGGTCCGACGTTTTGCTGCCCAGCACCAGCGTGCGCAGCGGCGAGTGGCTGTAGGCACCCATGATCAGAATGTCGATTCCATTGTCCAGCACCTGGCTGCCAATAATGCGTTCGGCATCCCCCGGAATCAGCGACGTCGTGGCCTCAAGACCGGCGTCGGTAAGCGTGCGTCCCGCCCACTCCAGCTGTTTGTCGGCGTCCTTGCTCTGTTTACCGGACATCAGCAACTGGATCGGCATGCCTTTAAATAATGCGCTGGCGGCGATGGTCTGTACGCCGCGTCGGGTGATGCTGCCACCGTCAAACGCAAACAGGGCGCGTTTCGGCTCACTGAAGTTGTCTGTCACGGCGAGAATCGGCCTGCGCAGCGCGCGGACCACTCGCTCTACATTGCGACCCAGATCGCGCTGGGTTGCCTCCGCCGAACGGCCGCGGCGGCCGAGGACAAACAGGGAGACATCATCCTGCTGGTCCGTCAGTGTGCTCTCGATCTCGCCCAGCCGCTGCCGCGTGTCGGGTTCGGGCACGCCGGCGGCGATCGCGCGTTCGCGCAGGCGGTTGAGGAAAATGCGCCCGCGCTCCCGGGCTTCCCTGCTACGTGACTCGTCGCGCTCTGACAGGTCCTGCATCAGCTGGGTCTGTGCGCCCAGGCCAATCGCGCCGCTGTGGTCCGTGGTCGTGGCAATTTCCGGGTGGCGGTCGATCACGTGCAGCAATTCCAGCGGCGCCTGCGTGCGACGTGCCGCCCAGGCCGCGTAATCGGTCACATGATCGGCGAAATGCGACTGGTCGACACAGGCGAGAACCTTTGGCTCGAGCTTCATCGCTATCTCCTCAGTGGTTCATGATCATGTCTTCGGCACCTTCCTTGTCGTGGATGGCGAACTTGTCGACCAGCGTCGAGCTGGCCTCGTTCAGACCCACGACCTCGACATCGGTGCCCTCGCGACGGAACTTGATCACCACCTTGTCCAGGGCGCTGACCGCCGTGATGTCCCAGAAATGTGCCCTGCTGACGTCAATCAGCACCTTATCGATGACCTCCTTGAAATCGAAGGAGTTGGTGAACCGGTCGGCCGAGGCGAAAAAGACCTGGCCTACAACGCGATAGGCGCGCACGCGGCCCTCGTCTTCAGATTGGGAACGTATGATGAGGATCTTCCCGACCTTGTGGGCAAAGAAGAAGCCGGAGAGCAGCACGCCGGTGAGGACGCCCTTGGCCAGGTCGTGGGTGGCCACGGTTACTACGACAGTCGCCAGCATGACGAGGCTGGAGCTCTTCGGGTTTACCGCCAGTTCACGAATCGACTGCCAGTTCAGGGTACCGATGGCTACCATGATCATGACAGCAACCAGTGCTGCCATTGGGATTCTGGCGACCCAGTCTCCGGCGAGCATGAGCATCGCCAGAAGGAAGATGCCCGCTGCGAGCGATGATAATCGGCCGCGGCCGCCGGATTTCACGTTGATTACCGACTGGCCGAGCATAGCGCAACCCGCCATGCCACCAATAAAGCCCGAGGTGATGTTGGCCACGCCCTGACCGACGCACTCGCGATTCTTGTTGCTGCCGGTGTCGGTCAGGTCGTCGATCAGCGAGGACGTCATCAGGGATTCCAGCAGACCAACAACCGTCAGGGTTGCCGCCACCGGGAAGATGATCTGCAGAGTTTCCAGATTGAGTGGCACGTCGGGCAAAAGGAACACGGGCAGGCTGTCAGGCAGGTCACCCATGTCACCTACGGTGCGTATGTCCAGCCCCAGGAACATGGCGATGCCGGTAAGCACAATAATGGCAATCAGAGGTGACGGCACGGCCCGGGTGATGTAAGGGAACAGATAGATAATGCCCAGACCGCCTGCGGTCATGGCGTAGACATGCCAGGTAACGCCGGTCAATTCCGGTATCTGCGCCATGAAGATCAGTATTGCAAGCGCGTTGACGAAACCAGTGATGACCGAGCGCGAGACAAAGCGCATGAGCGTGCCGAGACGAACCCACCCGGCGATGATCTGCAGTACACCGGTAAGCACCGTGGCCGCCAGAAGGTACTGCAACCCGTGCTCTTTCACCAGCATGACCATCAGCAGCGCCATCGCGCCAGTGGCCCCCGAGACCATTCCCGGCCGGCCGCCGGTAATGGCAGTGATCGAGGCAATACAGAAGGAGGCGTAAAGACCGACCTTGGGATCGACTCCGGCGATAATCGAAAATGCAATCGCCTCGGGAATCAGCGCCAGCGCTACCACGACACCTGCCAGCAGATCGTTGCGGATGTTGGACAGCCAGTCCTGCTTCAGTGTATTCATGCCGGGGTTTTCCTCGTTGGATGCCGGGGCCGTGTTCCTCTGGCCGTACCGCGCAGGTTGCCGCGTCGTCAGCGCCCGGGCCGTAGCGGCAATGCCCGAGCCTTAGCGGCAATGCCGCCCCGTTACAGAGCTCTTCAGGGCGAAGGGGACCCTATACGCTGAGAAAGGCGGCGGAGAGTAGCACGAAGCTGTCTCTGGTTATAGAGGGAGAGCTAGAGCGTGTGTCGCCCTGCTGGTAACCGATCTCAGCGCCGTGTCAGACTGCCGAGCAGTTCGATGTGCGGCGTGTGCGGGAACTGGTCCAGCGGCTGGACTTCCTCCAGCTGAAAGCCGCTGTTGAGGAATTGGGATATATCCCGTGTAAAAGTCGCGAGATCGCAGGAAATATACAGCACGCGCTGTAACTGCCGCGCCTGGCTCAGAAGCGAGTCGATATGCCTGACCCCATCCCGTGGCGGGTCCAGTAGCAGAATCCTTGCCGCTTTCAGCGTTGTCTTAAGGCCCGTATACGCCCCCTCGGCATACAGGTCGCAGACGTCTGCAGATACGCCCGGCAATTGTTTGTCCGCCAGCGCAGCGATGGTCTGCGGTGCGCTGTCCAGCGCAATAATGGAGCTGAAACCCAGACCGGCAAGCACGCCGGTAAAATTGCCATCACCGGCAAACAGCTCCAGGATGGGTGCTGCCCGATCTGAATTTTCAAGCGTCGTGGCAAGCCACGCCTGCATACGCGTATTCTGTGCCGTGTTGCCCTGCCGAAAAGGCCGTCGCTGGTTGGGGACGACGGCGTCTGCGGCAACGTCTTCATCGATATCGAGGCGGGTCCAGGGTTTGCCGCGCTCTGGTTTCCAGTCGGATTCGGGTAATCGACCCAGTAGATCCTGCAGTGTGCTGCGGTTGGGTCGGGTCAGTATCGGGCAGTCAATCACCGGGACGAGCCTGTTGGACGCCGCGGCGACGTAACCCAGGCGTGAGCCATCTGTCTTGAGTTGTGCACGGTTGCGATAGCCGTAGACCTGCGGCGATGGCCAGAGAGGCTTCACCGCGGCGCCGGCGCCGAGCGCGTCCATGGCAGCCCTGACCCGGGTCTCCTTGGCTTGGCACTGGGCGGCATAATCCATGAATTGCCAGGGGCAACCTCCACAATCTTCCGGTCCCTGGCCGTGGTGCGTGCAGCCCGGTGCGACCCGATGTGGAGATGGCGCGGTGAGGCGATCCAGTCTGGCGTGGCCGGAGCGTCCCTTCAGGCCGGTCACCCGGAAGATGCCCTGTTCGTCAATCCATACGCCGGGCACGAAGAACACGCGGCCGCGGGGGTGCTCAACGACGCCACTGCCTTTTGCGCTGACATCGCGTACCGTGCCGGCGAATTCGTCATTCAGACGAATCTCGCCGGCCGCTGTGGGGGAGGGTGTTTTCTGCGATTGGTTTGACCTTGCAGGCCGTCTTTTGCGCACCCCGGGTGATTCTCAGTAGCCGGTCATTTCGAGATAGCCATGGCCCAGGGTTTCGCCGCTCACGACGGAACTCACACTGACGGCGCCTTCCCAGTAACGTACGCTGGTCTGCATCTCCTGATTGTCCAGCAGGGCCTCCACCCGCAGCTCTGGCGCGCGGCCATCGCTGGTAAGCGTCAAGGACACGGGGTAGCGACGTCCGGATTCACTGGTCCAGAATCGCTCTTCGCGCAGCGTGAAGTCGTTTGAGCCAAGGGTTTCGGCCTTGCCCTGCGCATCGACCCAGGCGCCCGCGCTGTAGGGGTCGGTGCTGCCGTCGTTTCTCCGCAGACGGTAGACCATGAGGTCTTCGCCGCTGTCCAGCTGCAGGGAAAACCAGTCCCAGCCGGCCTGGTCGTCGCC
>JBHEPQ010000210.1:0-11703 GCA_046260215.1 Chromatocurvus sp. | reverse complement strand
TACTACTGGCTGCCCAAGTGGTGTGGTCGCATGTACAACGAGTCCATGGGCAAGACCCATTTCTGGATTTCGTTTGTCGGTTTCAATATCACGTTTTTCCCACAGCACTTTGTCGGTCTGGCGGGCATGCCGCGTCGGATTCCGGATTACGCACTTCAGTTCGCCGATTTCAATATGATGTCGAGCATCGGTGCGTTCATTTACGGCGCGTCGCAGATCCTGTTCCTGTACAACGTGGTTGCGACCATCGTTGCGGGCAAGCCGGTGAGTGATGAGAAAGTCTGGGATGGCGCCGAAGGGCTTGAGTGGACGGTGGCGACGCCGGCACCCTATCATACCTTTGAAACGCCCCCGAAGATCGATCCGACACACGCCCACACCTGAGGTAGATCTAGCATGTTCAGAGTCAGCCGTAACCCCGCCCTCGACACGACAGCTAAACTGCTTGTCGTCGCGGCGGCCATGTTTGCCTTTGTCTTTGTCGTGATGGTGCCGCTGTACAATGTGCTCTGCGATGCCCTGGGTATCAACGGCAAGACCAGCGGACAGGCCTACACTGCGGTGCAGGCCGGTGTTGATGAATCCCGGGAAATCACCATCCAGTTCATTGCCACCAACAACGAGGGCATGCCCTGGGAATTCGGACCGTCCGATCGCAGTATGAAGGTGCATCCGGGCGCGTCGAACGACACGGTATTCCACGCGCGCAACCCACTGGCCGAGGCGATGGTGGCGCAGGCGATACCCAGCGTTTCACCCTCCCGTGCCGCGGAGTATTTTCACAAGACAGAATGTTTCTGCTTCAACCAACAGCCTCTGGATGGTGAGAGCTCTGCGAAAATGCCTTTGCAGTTCATTATCGACCGCGATCTGCCACGGGATATCCGCACCATCACGCTTTCCTATACCCTGTTTGACGTGACCGCTATGGCCGGTGATGCCGTCGCGGCGCGCTAGGCGATTTTACGGGCCGTTGCCGGCCTGTCTGCGCTTTTAACGGAGAAACACATGACAGCTCAATCCTCACCGGGTCACGAACCCTATTATGTGCCGGAAAAAAGCAAGATGGCGGTATTCGCCACGATTGGTCTGGTGCTGAGTGTCTTTGGCGCCGCCAGCGGCATGAACGACCTGACTTTTGGCGAGCCGGATCAGCCCGCCTCCTGGAGCGTACTCTACGTCGGCCTTTTCGTGTTCGTGGCGACCCTGTTCGTGTGGTTCCGCATGGCGATCCGCGAGAATATCGCGGGCATGAATAGCACCCAGCTTAAGAAAACCTATGTGCTGGGCATGTTCTGGTTCATTTTTTCGGAATTCATGTTCTTCGTTGCCTTCTTCGGCGCCCTGTTCTATGTGCGCAATCTGGCGGGCCCCTGGCTCGGTGGCGAGGGTGAGGGTGGGCGCATGAACGGGCTGTTATGGGAGGGCTTCCAGTTTTCCTGGCCGATGACCCAGACCCCACAGGAGGCGGTCGGCGGCGCTGGCAGTCAGGTCATTGCCAATAACGGCTCCTTCACCAGTGCCGAGACCAGCATGGCATTCAGCGAAGCGGCGGCCTGGTATGCCTGGCTGCCGTTGTGGAACACCATTATTCTGCTTTCCTCCAGCGTCACCGTCCATATCGCCCATATGGGCATCCTCGACGGCGACAGAAAGAAGTTCAACCGGTGGCTCGGATTGACCGTGCTGCTGGGTTTTGTCTTTCTGTCGCTGCAGGTGCTGGAATATTATGAGGCCTACGCACATTTCGGGCTGACGCTCAATTCAGGCATCTACGGATCAACTTTCTTTATGTTGACCGGCTTTCATGGCTTCCATGTTCTGATGGGTACGGTGATGCTGGGGATTCAGTTACTGCGCTCGGTGCGTGGACGCCACTTCACCAAGAATGACCATTTTGGTTTTGAAGCATCCAGCTGGTATTGGCATTTTGTCGATGTCGTCTGGGTGAGTCTGTTCCTGTTCGTTTATATTCTTTAATGGCTTAACTGCCCTGGGACGTGTGGTCCTCGGGACCCGCATCCCAGGGGTTGCGAT
Source organism: Chromatocurvus sp. (assembly GCA_046260215.1). Taxonomy (GTDB): domain Bacteria; phylum Pseudomonadota; class Gammaproteobacteria; order Pseudomonadales; family Halieaceae; genus Chromatocurvus. The sequence goes on along the minus strand of JBHEPQ010000210.1, from coordinate 9,666 downwards.
GGCCGAGCTGGCCGGACGCCACGCCGTAGATAACCACCAGTGCCAGGCTGAGGGCGAGGCCCAGGCGCACACCCAGGGAATGGAACGTGCGACGACTGTTCTTATCTCCCTGATCTTTCATGAGAAAATAGAAACCGCTGCCGAGGCTGGCAACGAGGCAGATCATGAGCACGACTATCAGGATTTTTAACAAAGCTCGCTCCTGCGGATGTATCCGACTCGAGTATAGCGCAGTTGCGGCTGACGGCCCGTCGGACTGCAGGCAGCTCGACCCCCAAGCGCCGTTCGCATGAGCTTAAGGTTCGATATCGAGTGGCGCATCACGGCTTTGACCGCGCTGTTACTGCCACTGTTACTCGGGCTCGGCTTCTGGCAGCTGGAGCGTGAAGAGGAAAAGCGCGCGCTGGCTGAGCGCTTTGAGCAGCGTCAGATGCAGCCGGCGGTGGATCTCAGGGGGCTGGATGCCACGCGGGATGATCTCGCCTATAGGCCCGTGCTGATGCGCGGTGCCTATGTGCCAGGCCAGTATCTGCTCCAGGACAACCGCATACAGCGGGGTCGCTTCGGGTATGAGGTGATTGCCTTGTTCCGGCTTGCGGGAGACGCGGGCTACGCGCTGGTCAATCGAGGCTGGATTGCAGGCGACCCGGCGCGGCAATCGCTGCCCGAACCCGCGCAACCCTCGGGGGAGCTTGAGGTGCGGGGCCAGATCTACGTGCCGCCGGATCCGCCGTACCTCCTCACGGAACAGGACGTGCCGGTGAACAACTGGCCGCGCGTGATACAGGCACTGGAGACAGGTACCCTGGTGCCCGCTCTGGAGCGCCGCCTCGATGCCTCCCTATTCCCGCACTCGGTCCGCGTCGATGCGGGCGAACCCGGAGCGCTGTCGGTTAATTGGCAGGTGGTGAATCTGAGTCCCGAGACCCATCGTGGCTACGCGGTACAGTGGTTCACTATGGCTGCTGTGCTACTGTTATTTTTCGTCTATCGCAGCAGCAACCTGAATCAGCTACTGCGCTATCGATCCCGACAGGAGAGCTGATGTGAGCACGCCGACCCCGGATAAACACGTTGCTACGGGTGGCTCAGGCGACCGATCTGATACCGGTACCCGCAACGGCCGTCTGATACTGCTGCTCATTGCGGGCATTCCGGTCACCATGATTCTGGCCTCAAGCTGGCTGTGGTATTTTGTGGTAAAGGGCGATCTCGACGTGGTGGGGGCCCTGGGCACCGCTAATCAGGGCACCCTGATACAGCCGCCACGGGATCTCGCTGCGGTGGATGCTTCGGATTCCCTGGGTGCAACACTTGCCTTTTCTGCGGACAATCCCAAGTGGACGCTGCTGGTGCCCCAGCCCGGCATCGATTGTGATCGGGGGTGCGAGAGTCGGCTTTACCTGACACGACAGATTCATATTGCAATGGGCAAGGAAATGGACCGTATCCGCCGGGCGTTCATCGGGGACGCGGCGGCGCCGGAAATCGACCTGTCGGTCCCTGTGCTGAGTGATGACAGGCCGGTACCGGAAGATTTTGGCGACTACCTGCGCCGGGAGCAACGGGGATTGGTCGCAGTTACGACCACGCCGTCAGCGCTGCAGGACCTGTTCCCGGAGCTCGCCGACGAGCCCGGGACCTGGTACGTCGTCGACCCTGCCGGCTGGGTCATGATGTCTTATTCTCCCGAGATCACCTATAAGGATGTCATTTCCGATCTCAAATTTCTGCTGAAGAATTCCAATGGATAATACCGCAACGACACAACAGGCCGTGCCTGGCCGGGCTACCTGGCAGGACTATCGGGAGCTGACAAAGCCCGGAGTCGTTGCTCTCATGATCCTGACCTCGGTGATCGGGATGTGTATGGCCGTGCCCGGTATGGTTCCCCTGGATGCGCTTATTCTGGGCAACCTCGGCATTGCGCTGTGTGCCGGTGCCGCGGCGGCGGTCAATCATCTCGTTGATCAGAAAATAGACCAGCGCATGGCACGCACGCGTAATCGGCCCATGGCCCAGGGCCGTGTGTCACCGCTGCAGGCGGGGGCGTTCGCGATGCTGCTGGGTGTCGCGGGGATGCTGATCCTGCTGATCTGGGTGAATGCGCTTACCGCCTGGCTGACACTGGCATCGCTGGTGGGCTATGCCTTTATCTACACGCTGTTCCTGAAGCGAGCAACGCCGCAGAATATCGTGATCGGAGGACTTGCCGGTGCGGCTCCCCCGCTTCTGGGCTGGACCGCAGTGACGGGAGAGGTACACGGCCATGCACTGCTGCTGGTTCTTATTATCTTCGCCTGGACGCCGCCCCACTTCTGGGCACTTGCGATTCACCGCAAGGCAGAGTACGCCCTCGTGGATGTACCTATGCTGCCCGTGACCCACGGTGAGCAGTTCACCAAACTGCACATTCTTCTGTACACGATTATTATGTTCCTGATAACGCTATTGCCTTTCGTGACGCGATTGTCCGGGCCGCTGTACCTGGCCGGTGCCGTGATCCTCGGTGGGCGGTTTCTCTACTGGGCGATTGTTCTCATGCGCGGCAGAAACGAGCGCGCCGCAATACTCACGTTCAAATACTCGATCAACTACCTCATGCTGCTTTTTCTCGTCATGCTGGTTGATCACTACACGTTTCCGATACAGGGCTGACAGGCGAATGAGTGGACGTAACGGGTCACCCATGCCGGCGAGGGTGCGCTACACCATCGCCGGCGTGTTGGTCTTCATTCTCATCATCGTGGCGGGGTTCGTTTATCGGGTCCAGCAGCCGCGGGTAATGACCAACTCCGAGATGCAGGCCAATGGCCTTTATCTCATGGATACACCGAGGGATTTAGGTGATTTTTCATTCGTGGATCACCGTGGCGATCCATTCACGCCCGAGCGCCTCGAGGGCGAGTGGACGCTGATGTTCTTCGGCTTCACCAATTGCCCCGACATCTGCCCGACTACCATGGCGTTTCTCGACCGCTTTGTCGGGCAGCTCGAGGGAACAGAAGCCGAGAGCACTGAAGTGGTAATGATCTCAGTAGATCCGGCCAGGGACAGCGTTGAGCAGCTGGCGTCCTATGTCCCGTACTTCAACGAGGAGTTCACCGGCGTTACTGGTGATTTCCTCGACCTGTTCCGCTTTGCGACCGATCTCAACACCCCCTTTCGCAAGGTGCCGGGACAGGGCGACGACTACGTGGTGGATCACAGCGCCAATGTCGTGCTGATCAATCCGCGCGGCGATTATCATGGTTTCTTCAAGGCGCCGCTGGATATGGGGAAGATGAAGGTGACCTATCGCTCTGCCCGCTATCGCTGGGATCACTGACACGCCGGAGACAACACCGCCATGCCCGATATCGCGCCGCTGGTTCTGGTCGATGGATCTTCCTACCTGTACCGTGCCTTCCACGCCCTGCCCCCGCTGAACAATTCCCAGGGCGAGCCGACCGGCGCCGTCAAGGGCGTCATCAGCATGATTCGCCGCCTGTACAAGGATTATCCCGGTAGCACGGTCGCCGTGGTGTTCGATGCCCCGGGCAAGACCTTCCGCGACGAACTGTTCGAATCCTATAAGGCACAGCGGCCACCGATGCCTGATGAGCTGCGTCAGCAGATCGCACCCATTCATGACATTGTGCGCGCCATGGGCCTGCCGCTGCTGTGCGTGGAAGGGGTCGAGGCAGATGACGTGATCGGCACACTGGCGCGCGAGGCCAGTGCCGCCGCGCAGCGGGTGGTGGTATCCACTGGCGACAAGGACATGGCGCAGCTGGTCGGTGCCCATGTGACCCTGGTCAACACCATGACCGACAGCGTGCTCGATGAAGACGGTGTTCGGGACAAGTTCGGCCTGCCGCCGTCGCTGATCATCGACTTCCTGGCCCTCATGGGCGACAAGGTGGACAACATACCCGGGGTGCCAGGCGTCGGGGAAAAGACCGCCCTCGCATTATTGCAGGGGCTGGGCGGCGTCGACGATATCTACCGCTCACTCGACCGTGTCGCCGACCTGTCCTTTCGCGGCGCAAAGACCATGGCGGCAAAGCTCGAGGCGGAAGAGGCCGCCGCCCGCCTTTCCTATCAGCTGGCCACGATCAAGACCGATGTCGAGCTGCCCTTTTCCGCGGTGGACCTCGCGCCGGGCGAGCCCGATACGGACAGCCTTGTTGAGCTCTTCCAGCGTCTGGAGTTCAGGGCCTGGCTGGAGGAGCTGCTGGTCGACGATGCCGATGCGGGCAACGTGGATGCCGCGGGCATAAAGCGTGACGACTATACGCTGGTTACTGCGCAGCCCGTGCTGGACAGCTGGCTGGCGCGCCTGGCCGAGGCAGACCTGTTCGCTTTCGACACGGAAACCACCAGCCTGAATTACATGCAGGCAGACATCGTCGGCGTGTCCTTCGCCGTCAGCCCCGGCGAGGCGGCCTATGTTCCCCTGGCCCACAGCTATCCCGGCGTACCCGAGCAGCTCGATCGCGAGGCGGTACTGGAGCAGCTGCGTCCCCTGCTGGAGGATCCGGCGCGCGCCAAGGTCGGGCAGAATCTCAAGTACGACGCCAGCGTGCTGGCGCGCCACGGCATCACGCTGCGCGGCATACGCTTCGATACCATGCTTGAATCCTACGTGCTGGATTCCACCGCGACCCGACACGACATGGACAGCCTGGCCCTCAAGTACCTCGGCCACAAGACGATTCATTTCGAGGACGTGGCGGGCAAGGGGGCGAAGCAGATCAGCTTTGACCAGGTGGCCCTGGAACAGGCCGGACCCTACGCCGCCGAGGATGCGGATGTCTGCCTGCGCCTGCACGATGTGCTCTGGCCCCGGCTGCAGGCCGAGCCGGGCCTGCGCTCGGTATTCGAGAATATCGAACTGCCGCTGGTGTCGGTGCTGTCACAGGTGGAGCGTCAGGGTGCCCTGCTCGACTGTGATCTGCTGGCGCGCCAGAGCGATGAGCTGGGCGAGCGTCTCGGTCTGCTGGAGCGTGAGGCCCACGACCTGGCGGGGACGGTGTTCAACCTTGGCTCCACCAAACAGCTCGGCGAGATCCTGTTCGACAGGCTGGGTCTGCCGGTGACCCGCAAGACGCCAAAGGGCGCACCGTCTACCGCCGAAGAGGTGCTCGCAGAGCTGGCGCTGGATTACCCGCTGCCTAAGGTGCTGCTGGAATACCGCGGCCTGAGCAAGCTCAAGTCCACGTACACTGACAAACTCCCGACCATGGTCAATCCAGAAACCGGCCGCCTGCACACGTCCTATCACCAGGCGGTCACCGCCACCGGGCGACTGTCCTCATCGGACCCCAACCTGCAGAATATCCCTATCCGTAGCGAGGATGGCAGGCGCATTCGGCGCGCCTTTATAGCGCCCGAGGGCTGGCTGGTCGTGGCGGCGGACTACTCCCAGATCGAGTTGCGCATCATGGCGCACCTGTCCCGGGATGCGGGCCTTCTAGACGCCTTTAACGAGGGTCTGGATGTACACGCGGCAACGGCATCCGAGGTGTTTGAAGTGCCCCTGGATTCGGTTTCGTCAGAACAGCGACGCAAGGCCAAGGCCATCAACTTCGGGCTGATCTACGGTATGTCGGCGTACGGGCTGGCGCGACAGCTGCATCTGGGCCGCCAGGAGGCGCAGGACTACATCGACCGCTACTTTGAGCGCTACCCCGGCGTTCAGGATTACATGGACCGCACCCGTGCCCTGGCCCACGCGCAGGGTTACGTCGAAACCCTGTTTGGCCGCCGGCTGTACCTGCCGGAGATCAATGCCAGGAACAAGACGCGGCAGCAGGGGGCGGAGCGCACGGCGATCAATGCGCCCATGCAGGGCAGTGCTGCGGATATCATCAAGAAGGCCATGCTCACCGTCAGCGACTGGCTACAGAAGGAGTCAGTGCCCGCCTGCCTCGTTATGCAGGTGCACGACGAACTGGTCCTGGAAGTCCGGGAGGACGCGGCAGAAGAGATCAGTGCGGCGGTCTGCGATCGCATGTCCGCAGCTGCGGAACTTGCGGTACCGCTGCTGGTGGAGGCGGGACGGGGAAGCAGCTGGGACGAGGCACATTGATCGGCTCGATCGCCAAAGGGCGATCCGGGCAAAAAACTGACCCGTGTCGGGAACTCGCACCCGGTCGTCCTGTCTATCATAGTGTGGCGATTGCCACAGGATGTCGGCACTTCCCCGGTGCGACATCCCTTTCTCTTCCCCTGAGAAAGCCTGTGCCCGTCTAGTGCTCCCCTCTGTGCTAGCCGGGCTTTTTTTATGCCTTCTCTTCGGTCCCGGTATCGGCCTGGTCATCCTCCAGCACACTTGTGTCCGTCAGCCAGGCATTGAGTACGCCGATAAGTTCCTTGTGACCCGTGTGCTTGAGCGAGGAAAAAAGCTGGGCGGAAACAATACCCTCGGGGTAGGTGGCGGCACGTTTGCGCGCCTGCAGCAGAGCGGCTTCAGCGGGTCCGCGCTTGAGTTTGTCCGCTTTTGTCATGAGCAGGTGGACCGGCATGCCTGCCGTGCTGCTCCACTCCAGCATCTGCAGGTCGAAAGGCTGGAAGGAATGCCGGATGTCCATGAGCAGGATCAGTCCGCGGAGGCTTCGGCGCTCCTGCAGATAGCGCTCGAGTTGGCGCGTCCAGGCATCCTTCACTGCTTTTGGCACGCGCGCGAAGCCATAGCCGGGAAGATCGACCAGGCGCTGCTGATCACTCAACGCAAAAAAGTTGAGCAGCTGGGTGCGCCCGGGTGTTTTTGAGGTTCGTGCCAGCTTGGGCTGACCGGTAAGGCTGTTGATGGCGCTGGATTTGCCGGCATTGGAGCGTCCAGCAAATGCGACCTCCCAGCCGGTATCCGCCGGGCACTGTGACACCTTACCGGCGCTCTGCAGAAACGTGGCGTGGCTATACCGTGGTCGTCCTGCGCGGGCATCGTCGGCGGTGTCTGGCATTCAGCGTTCCTGCTTTGTCGTTCTCCTGATCTCGTCTATAATGCCACACACTTTTGGCCTCCGTTAACTGGCGTGGGGCAAGCTTGGTGTCTGTCTTCTCTCCCATCATTGAGGTGAGTAATGAAAAAGGTAATGTTTGCAGCTCTGCTGGCTGCCTCAGCTGGCGCCACGCCCGGTGTAGTGGCAGAGCCCGACATGGACAAATACAACAAGAGCTGCGCGGTATGTCATGAGGCTGGTGTCGCCGGCGCGCCGAAGACAGGTAATGCGCAGGCCTGGGCTCCACGCATGGAAAAAGGCATGGATGCAATGCTCCTGTCGGTTAAAAACGGCCTGAATGCGATGCCGCCGAAGGGTATGTGTTTTGACTGCAGCGATGAAGAGTACAGGGAACTTATCAATTATATGGCTGCGCCGGCCGAGTAAATGTCGGCAGCTTTATCTCGAATTTATATGTTTGGAATTGACATGAAAAAGGTGATGGTAGCTTTAGGTTTTGTCTTGTTCGCAGTGCAGACGGTTAGCGCCGCAACAGCACCCCGGGGCGACGCCAGCGCGGGCAAAAGCAAGGCCACGACCTGTGTCGCCTGCCACGCGGAAGACGGTAACAGTGACGTGCCCAGCTTCCCGAAGCTCGCGGGGCTGGGTGAAAAGTACCTGTTTCAGCAGATGCAGTATATTCGCGACGGTTTACGCCCCGTTGCACAGATGGCAGGACAGGTCGACGACATGACCGATCAGGATCTGGCGGATATCGCTGCCTATTATGACAGCAAGGTTCGCACCGGGAGCACCGCGGATCCCGATCTGGTGGAGCTCGGCGAGCGGGTGTATCGAGCCGGAATTCCCGAGCGCAATGTCGCCGCCTGCATTGCCTGCCATTCGCCGAATGGGGCCGGCAATGGTCCTGCAGGTTTTCCTGCGCTCGGTGGGCAGCACGCGGAGTACCTCGCCCAGCAGCTGGAAATGTATCGCAAAGGGTACGAGGATCCCGAGGGCCGGGTCACCGGCGGGGACACAAAAATCATGCGCAGCAACGCTTTTGGCCTGAGCGACATGGAAATCGAGGCAGTGTCCAGCTACGCTTCCGGCCTGCGCTGAACGTCACCTGAGTGGCCGGCAGAAAGGTGGTCCAGTAACGGCCACCTTTTTTTTGGCTGTCAATCCATTCGGCCGCCGATCCGGCCGCAAGTCCAGTTGTCGCCGCGAGTCGAACTCGCCGCGACCGGTGCTGTCAGAGTAATTCGATAACAGGAGAGGCTGACCATGTTCAAGCAAAGTATTTCCATCGCGATTCTCGCCCTGGGCGTCGCCATCGGTGCCGTTGCACAGGAAACATGGAAAGCGGGCGAAGACTACGACGTGATTTCCCCGGCAATCCGTACCGCGGAACCCGACAAGGTCGAAGTACACGAATTTTTCTGGTATGGCTGCGGACACTGCTACAACTTCTCGCCTCTGATAGTCCAGTGGACGAAGACGCTGCCAGAGAGTGTTGTCGTGAAAGGTTCTCCCGCGATCTGGAATAAGCCGATGGAGCTGCATGCCCAGGCTTATTATACGGCGGAGGTGCTCGGTGTGCTTGACGACGTTCATTTGCCCCTGTTCCAGGCTCTGAACGTCGATGGCAAGCGCCTGGAGTCTGAAAAGGAAATCGGCGCTCTATTTGCGAAACATGGCGTCGACCGGGAAGAGTTCTCGAAGGCGTTCAATTCCTTCGGTGTCGGCAGCATGACGCGCCAGGCCAATGCGCGTGCCCGCGCTGCCAAAATTACCGGTACCCCGGAGATGATGGTAAATGGAAAATACCGTATTACAACGCGCAAGGCAGGTAGCCAGGCCAACATGTTGAAGATTGCGGATTTCCTGATCGAGAAGGAGCGCGCCGGGTTGGATGCAGGAGGCGCCGGCTCCTGAAACGTCACCGGAGCTGAACGACCCGGATGGTTATCTGCCTCCGGGTCGTGATGTCGTTATCTACATGCCATTACTGTAGGTCTCAAGCGATACCCTGCCACTGTCTCTGATCTGCCGGAACGCCCCGGCGTATTCACCGAGCATCCCCAGGCAATAATCCAGCCGCCCTGACAGGTACGCGTGCGCCTTGGGGTCGTTGTCGTCGTCAGAATTGAAAACCCGCTTGACGTTGCGCACGATGAGGTGCTCTGGAAGATAACACACACGGCTGTTTTTGTAGCTGCTCATGCGCAGCTCCGCGATCGGATAGGCCCCGTTGTCGCTGGCAGACACGGAGACGATCAGCGCGGGTTTATGCGCCAGCTCGCCGCCCGCTGCCCAGAGCAGGAAAAAGTTTTTCAGCCCGGATGGCACCATGCCGTGCCACTCGGGGGTGACAATGACAAAGGCATCACAGTGCTGCACCTGTTCCCGGAGGCCGGGCAATTTGTCCTCCCAGGCGCCGCCGCCAGTCCACACGCTCTCATCCCAGAAAGGCAGCGGGTTGTCAGCCAGTGTGAGTAGCCAGCTGTGTTCGCACCAGGCGCTTTTCTCGAGCCGGTCGCCAATGACGCGGGCGACTTTCTCGCTCTGAGACTGCGGGCGGTGGCTGCCGCTTATGATTCCGGTTTTCATCGATTTTCTCCTCTGGTTTACAGGCGTAACAGTCACGCATTGCTCGCGCTGGCCAGTGAGCGTTGCCGGTATCGGGCCAGCACCCAGCCCGCCACGGCGACGGCCGCGATTGCGATCACCAGCATAC
>JBHEPQ010000198.1:0-3854 GCA_046260215.1 Chromatocurvus sp. | reverse complement strand
CCAGATAGGCCATGCGGACCTGCGGCTCCGGCCCCTCGTCGATAATCGACATTCGGCGCTGGCGCTCGACATCCCCGGGCCAGCGATCGGCCACGCGGCTGAGGAAGCGCGCATTGATCTCGTAGATGATCTCCAGAAGGCGCGGTAGCAGCCCCTCGAACAGCCCGACCGGCCACGCCTCAAGCGCCTCCGGCAGCAGCGTGTGGTTGGTGTAGGCCATGCTGTTGTGCGTGGTTTCCCAGGCGTGGTTCCACCCCAGGCCGTAGTCGTCCAGCAACAGTCGCATCATTTCGGCGATGGCCAGTGTGGGGTGGGTGTCGTTGAGCTGAAACACGTTGTAGCCGGCAAAGGCGCCGAAGTCGGGTCCGTGCAGGTCGTGCCACTGCCGCAGTACGTCCTGCAGGCTGGCAGAAGCCAGGAAATACTGCTGGCGCAGGCGCAGTTCCTTGCCCTGTTCGCTCTGGTCATTCGGATACAGAACCATGGTGATCTGCTCGGCACGGGTTCGCGCCTGCACGGCATCCGTGTAGCTGCCGGCATTGAACTCATCGAGATTGAATTCATCGGTGGCCTCGGCTTTCCACAGTCGCAGCGTGTTGACCACGCCGTTGCGGTACCCGGGCACCGGCATGTCGCAGGGCACGGCCAGCACGTCGTAGGTTTCGATCCAGCGCACGCAATGCCTGCCATTGACGTCCTGGTAGTGATCCGTGTGGCCGCCGAAGCGAATGCGCTGGGTATGCTCCGGCACCTCGAACTCCCAGGGGTTGCCGTTGCGCAGCCAGCCGTCCGGATGCTCCACCTGGAAGCCATCATCGATCCGCTGGTGGAACATGCCGTACTGGTAGCGTATGCCGTAGCCAGTGACGGGCAGGGCAAGGCTGGCACAGCTGTCGAGAAAACAGGCGGCGAGGCGCCCCAGCCCGCCATTGCCGAGTCCGGCATCGAGTTCTTCCGACTCGACCTCTTCCAGTCTGCTGTGGTGTTGCTGCAGCGTATCGCGCACCTCATCTTCCAGGTCGAGATTAAGTACCGCGTTGTGCAGGCTGCGACCGATCAGGAACTCCATGGACAGGTAGTTTACGCGCCTTGGACGCTCAATCCGCAGCTGGTGCCGGGTCTCTCGCCAGTTGGCGACCAGTCGATCCCGGACCGACAGGGCCAGCGCCTCATAAAGATAGCGGTGCGAGCCGCCGGGCTCGTCACGACCCAGGGTCAGCGCGTAATGTCGATCGACATCCTCGCTCAGTGTGCCATCGAGCCGATGGTTGAGTTCAGTGCTGTTCATGGCGAAAACCCTGTGGATATCGCGGTAGTGTCAGTGCGGGTTTCAGTATGCGCGTCCGCGCCCGCGCCCGCGAGTGCAATCTGCACGGAGCCGGGATCAAGCCGCAGTTCACCCTCTACCCGCCGCGCCCGCCAGATCGGGTCAGTGCTCGCGGTATCCACCAGCAGAAGGCATGGGGCTGGCAGGCTTTCGGGCAGTTGGCAGGTGATGGCTTCTGTCCCGGCATTGAATGCCACCAGAACTGCATCTTTCACGCGGTCCTCCGGGTCGCTCTGCAGCAGGGCAAACAGAATATCCCTACGCTGCGGGTCCTCCCAGTGGGTTTCGCTGGCCGGCTGTCCGTCGCGTCCGAACCAGCGGATACACTGGCCCTCTATGTCGGGCGCCTGATGGCGGTAGCGGTCTGCGCGCAGCAGCGGATTGCCGGCACGCAGTGCCACCAGCCTCCGCGTTAACTCGCGCAGCTGCTCGCCCTCCGGGCCAATGGACGCCCAGTCAATCCAGGTCAGCGGGTTGTGCTGGCAGTAGGCGTTGTTATTGCCCTGTTGGCTGTGCCCGAACTCGTCCCCGGCCTGCAGCATGGGTACTCCCTGGGATACGGCCAGCGTGACCAGGGCGTTGCGCTGTCGCTGCCAGCGCAGACCGTCGATCACCGCGTCGTCTGTGGGTCCCTCAACGCCATGATTGTCGCTGGCGTTGTCGGCATGGCCGTCATGGTTGTTCTCGCCGTTCGCCGCGTTGTGGCGTTCGCTGTAGCTCACCAGGTCGCGCAGGGTGAATCCGTCGTGACTGCAGACATAGTTGATACTGGCTGTGGGTTCATCTGAGCGTCCTGCAAACAGGTCACCCGAGCCGGTGAGGCGGCGGCCCAGCTCCGGGAGCTGGCCGGGGTCGCCGCGCCAGAAGCGGCGCACGCTGTCGCGATAGCGGTCGTTCCATTCACTCCAGCCCCCGGGAAGATTGCCCAGCTGATAGCCGCCTGGTCCGATGTCCCAGGGTTCACCGATAAGCTTGCAGCGGCGCAACACCGGATCACTGTTGATCGCGCACAGCAGTGCCGAGTGCGGTTGATAGTGGCCATTTTCACGGCCAAGTACGGGCGCCAGGTCGAAGCGGAACCCGTCTATGTCCATTTCTCCCGCCCAGAAGCGCAGACTGTCGAGAATCAGGCGGCGCACCATGGGGTGGCCGGTGTTAAGCGTGTTGCCGCAGCCGGTGTCATTGACATAGTAACGGGGGGCGTCGGGGTGCAAACGATAGTAGCTGCGGTTGTCTATGCCGCGCAGGCTGAGAGTCGGTCCCAGTTCGTCGCTTTCTGCGCTGTGGTTGTAGACCACGTCCAGAATCACCTCCAGGCCGGCATCGTGCAGGGCATCGACCATGGCGCGAAAGCCTGCCGGGCCCGCGCTTCCGGTGTAGGCCGGATGCGGCACAAAAAAGGCCAGCGTGTTATAGCCCCAGTAGTTGTGAAGGCCCCGGCTATGCAGTGCGTACTCGTCGATAAAGGCATGCACCGGCAGCAGCTCCACGGCCGTGATGCCGAGGGCCCGGAGGTAAGCCAGGCTTGCGGGATGGGCCAGCCCGCCGCAGGTGCCTCGCAGCGCCTCGGGAATATCCGGGTGCAGTCGTGTAAAGCCGGCGAGATGCATTTCATACAGCCAGGTGTCCTGCATCGGGGTATCCGGTCTGCGGCCGGGCCGTGGCGTCGCCGAAGCGGTGACCAGGGCCTTGGGCATATAGGCGCTATTGTCACACTCGCTGAAGGACAGGTCGGCGGCCATATGCCCCGGCGCATAGCCAAAATGGCTGTCATGCCAGCGAAAACCAGGGCGCATCGCCTTCGCGTAGGGATCCAGTAACAGCTTGTGCGGATTAAAGCGCAGACCGGCATCGGGATTGTAGGGCCCGTACACCCGGTAGCCATAGCAGGTATCCGGCCCCGCACCGGCGAGGAACCCGTGCCAGATATCGCCATCCCGGGACTGCAGGCGATGGCGGCCGGTTTCGGTGACGCCGTCGCCGGCGTAGAGACACAGCTCAACGGCCTCGGCATCGGCAGAGTACAGGGCGAAATTACAGCCGTCGCCGCGTGCCCTGGCGCCGAGCACAGCACTGTCGCCGGCGGGTAATGCGCGATCGACCGGCTGTGCTCTGTTGTCCCCTGTCATTACCTGCCTCCTGCCGGGCTGTCACTCTTGGCGTGCAAACTCGTTTACCCTGTCACTCCATACTTACCCTGAATTGCACAATCCCATTATGCAACCAGAACCTGATACGCAACCAGAAGCTGATCCGCGCGAGCCCAATCCGGATGCGGCCGTTAGCATTGAGCCCCTGGCGGAGCGCGCCAGTGGTGTACTGCTGCATATCACTTCCCTGCCCTCGCCCTGGGGGGTCGGAGACCTCGGCGCCTGCGCGCGCGAGTTCGTCAGGCGCCTGGCGCGTGCCGGGCAGCGCTACTGGCAGGTGCTGCCACTTAACCCGGTGCAGGCCGTTGCGGAGGATTCTCCTTTTTTCAGCAGCAGTTCCATGGCCGGCAATCCACTGCTGGTGGACCTCGCAGAGC
>JBHEPQ010000164.1:0-2812 GCA_046260215.1 Chromatocurvus sp. | reverse complement strand
GATGTAGTTGTCATCAGTCTCAAAGTATTCGTAGCCGCCTCTGGCGCGGATGGCTGTGGCGTCGAGGATGTCGTGTTCCCACGCCATGCTGAAACGGAATGTCTCGCCGGGGGCCAGCGGCTGTGGCAGCTCGATCCGCATCAGGGTCTTGTTGACGGTGTAATCGAGTTCACCGTGGTCGCCTGTGACCGCGCCGAGAGTGACACCACCTTCGAATTCAGCGCGCTCCAGCCTGTCGGCGAGGATTGAATAGGCGAACTTGCTGAAATCCGGGGCCGTGCGGGTGAGCATATCATCCGAGTCCGGCCTGAAGCGGTTCTGGTCAAGTTGCAGCCAGATGTATTCCAGGGTGTGGGGGCTGAGGTTGTGATAGACCACGTCCTGCTCGCCCGTAATGCGCTGGTGTTCATCATCCAGGGTGACACGGATACTGTAGTCTGCGCGCTGCTGCCAGTAAGCGGGGCCCGGCGCCCCGCTGGCAAGGCGCGTTGCGGTGGGTGTATCGAGCAGGTAACCCAGCTGAGCGAATTTTTGCGCGCCGCTGCTGGCTCCCAGGGCGTGGAAGCTGGCCAACACGGTGGCCAGTATCAGGGTTAAACGCATGCAGACTCCTCCTGTTTTATGCGTCGCGCAGCGCGGTCTCCGCAGCCGTCGCACTGTCCTTCGTGGCGCTGTCCTCGTACTCGCGACTGTGGTCAGTGGCGGGTCGTTCCACGACCCGGCGTTTGCCGCGTGCGCATTCAGACAGTTCGCGGAGTCCACCGGCGTCAAACGCATCCACCCGGAGCACGTCATACAGCGCAGTGAACGCCTCGATCAGCTTTTCGCGATGCTCCGCGCCGACAATATTCTCCGCTATCGCCCAGTCCACGAGTTCCACACGCTGGTGGCCCATCAACAGGGCGATGCCATCGATGTCGTCCTCATCGCGCGCGCGGACCGCCTCATGAATCCTGCCGCGCAGTGCCTGGGTTTCCCGCGCCAGGCGGTAGGCGTTGAGCACCCGGCCAAGTGCGTCATCGGGGTCGGGGTCCTGGTAGCAACCGGCGGTGATTGTCTGTCGCAGCGGTGTATCGTCCACGATTGCCGCGGCGACCCGCTTGCCAAGCTCGTCATCCGGTCCGGTGTTGCGGGTGTGTCCTGGCGGGAAAACCAGCAGCTTGAGTGGCAGTCGCAGGCCCGCGACCGGGAAGTTGTCGATGGCGGCGTGCAGTGCGCGCTCCAGATCGCAAAGGCTGCTTTGCAGGCACCACTCGACCACCGGTCGCTGGCTCTCCGCATACTGCTCTTCGTGCCAGAACTTGATCACGGCAGAGGCGTAATACAGATGCACCAGGCAGTCGGCCATGCGCCCGGACAGGCGCTGTCGTGCTTTCAGTCCACCCCCCACGGATAGCAGGGTGACGTCCGTGAGCAGGGAGAACGCGGCAGAATAGCGCGCCAGTTGTCGATACGAACGCTGGATGCGGCCTCGCCCCGGCACCGGCTCCAGGCGACCGCCGAGGTACGCGAGGGCCATGGCGCGCAGGCCATTGCGTGCGCTGTGGGCCGTGTGCGCGTAGAACACGCGGTCAAAGTCATCCACACCCGCTCGCGTGTCCTGATTTTCTGCAGCGGCAATTTCCCGGGTAATGTAGGGATGACAGCGGATAGCACCCTGGCCGAAGATCATCAGGCTCCGAGTCAGGATATTGGCACCCTCGACGGTAATGGCAATCGGTATGGCCTGGTAGGCGCGCGCCATGAAATTGCGCGGGCCGGTGATTACGCCGCGCCCGGCGACCACGTCCATGGCGTGGTTGATGGTTGTCCGCATCAGGTCGGTGTTGCGGTACTTGAGCACGGCAGAGGGCACCGAGGGTCGTATGCCGCGATCGAGCATGCCCGCGGTCAGCAGGCGTGCGGCGTTCATCATGTAGGTATTGCCGGCGATGGGCTCCAGCGCCTCCTGCACACCCTCGAACTGGCTGATGGAGCGCCCGAACTGCTCGCGGACAAAGGCGTAGGCGCCAGTGGACAGGCTCGCCAGCTTGCCGGCGCCGGTGCCCATGGCGGGCAGCGAGATGGAACGGCCGATCGACAGGCATTCCAGCAGCATGGTCCAGCCCTTGCCGAGCATGTCCTGTCCGCCGATAACCTGGTCCATGGGGATAAAGACCTCGGTGCCCCAGGTCGGGCCGTTCATGAATACCGTGTTCATGGGCAGGTGTCGCGCACCGGCATTTACACCTTCGGTTTCCCGCGGCACCATGACGCAGGTCACGCCGACGGCCTCATCGTCACCCAGCAGATGATCCGGGTCGTAAACCTTGATCGCCAGTCCGATGAGGGTCGCTACCGGCGCCAGGGTAATGTAGCGCTTGTTCCAGGTGACCTTCAGGCCGAGGACCTCCTCGCCGTTCCATTCGCCCCGGCAGACAATGCCCTTGTCGGGGATAGCGCCGGCATCCGAGCCCGCTACCGGTGAGGTCAGGGCAAAACAGGGAATGTCGGTGCCCCCCGCCAGCCGCGGCAGATAATGCTGCTTCTGCGCATCGGTGCCATACATCTCGAGTAGTTCGCCGGGGCCGAGTGAGTTGGGCACCATCACGGTGACGGCGGCGGAGACACTGCGCGTGGAGATGCGTGTCACGATCTCGGAGTGCGCGGTGTTGGAGAAACCCTTGCCACCGTGTTCCTGCGGGATCATCAGTCCGAAGAAACCCTGTTCGCGAATGTAGCTCCACACCGGCTCGGGGAGGTCGTAGTCCTCGTGCGTTATCGCCCAGTCATTGAGCATGCCGCACAACGTGTTGACCGGACCGTCGAGAAA
>JBHEPQ010000145.1:0-3920 GCA_046260215.1 Chromatocurvus sp. | reverse complement strand
CCCTTCATGATTACGCGGCATCTCGAAGAGTCGAACATCCACGCCCGCACCTGGCTGGAAAAGACCCGGCCCTACCCGGATACGGGCGACGCCATCCAGATGCTGGTGGAGGCCCTGCGCGAGTTTGGCCTGTCTACCAAGAACATCGGCTACGAGCGCAACAGCTATTTCTTCCCGGCCTACCACCAGGACGCCATCCACACGACCTTCCTCGACGGCCGCCTGATTGACTGCTTCGGTATTGTCGAGGAGGGACGGGTGTGCAAATCCGCTGTGGAAGTCGAGGTAATGAAGAAGGCGGCGGCCGCCACCGAGGCGGGCATGCGCGCGGGCTTTGAGGCCTGCGCCCCTGGCGTCACGGAGAACGAGATCGGCGCGGCCATTTCTTCCGCCATGTTCCGGGCCGGCGGCGAGCCGCCCGCCGTCATGCCCTACGTCACCTCCGGACCGCGCTCAATGATCGGCCATGCGACGTGGGAGGGGCGCACCGTGCAGCCTGGCGAGCATGTGTTTCTGGAGGTAGGCGGCTGCTTCCGCCGCTACCACACGGCCATGATGCGCACCGTGGTCTGCGGCGAACTCACCGAGGCCATGCACAGCGCCCAGGAGCGTATGAAATTTGCGCTGGATGAAGTGCATACCCAGCTGCGGCCTGGGCTCACCGTCTCGGACGTCGATAACCTGGTGCGCAATATTATTACCGACAATATGGTCGGTGCACGGCTGATTACCCGTTCTGGCTACTCCATTGGCATCGCCTTTCCACCGAGCTGGGACGAGGGCTATATCGTCAGTCTCAAGCAGGGCGACTCGCGGGTGCTCCGCGAGGGCATGACCTTCCACATTCTGCCGTGGATGTGGGGTGTTGAGGGTGACAAGACCGTGGGCATTTCCGACACGATTCTGGTGACGGCAAAAGGCTGCGAGTCCTTCTTTACGCTTGACCGAGACTTTGTCGTCAAGCCCGACGGCGCAACGGCAAAGAAAAACCAGAACCGCGAACCGGCACCGGGGCTGAAATCGGTGGAATCTTCAAGGGACTCAGCATCCTGAGTGACAGGCAGGCAAGGAGCCGAAAACCATGTTGAAAGTGATTGACCCGACCACGGGAGATGCCCTGCATGAGCGTCCGGTAGCGGACGCCGCGCAGGTAGAGGGCATCCTGGCAGACGCGGAGTCTGCCTATCGCTCCTGGCAGTACACCAGCTTTGACGAGCGTGCACAGGTGCTGCGCGCCGTCGCCGCACTCATGCGCGAGGAGGTCGAGACGCTCGCTCCGCTGATGACCGCCGAGATGGGCAAGCCTATTCGCGAAGCGCGGGGCGAGGTGGAAAAATCTGCCTGGTGCGCTGAGCACTACGCGGAGCACGCCGAGGGCTATCTCGCCACCGAGACGCTCGCGTCAGACGCGACGCACAGCTATGTGCAATACCTGCCACTTGGCGTGATTCTGGGCATTCTGCCCTGGAATGCGCCGTTCTGGCTGGCGTTCCGCTTTGCCGCGCCTACCCTTATGGCGGGCAATGCCTGCGTGATGAAGCACGACCCGCATGTGCCCGCCTGCGCTGAGGCGATCGCGTCACTGTTTGAGCGCGCCGGCGCGCCCGCGGGCATTTTCCAGAATCTGCCGCTGCAGACGCCGGAGGTCGAGGCGGTGATACGCGACCGGCGGGTGCGGGCGGTGTCGTTTACCGGCTCCGACCGCGGCGGGGCCGCGGTGGCGTCGATCGCCGCCTCGGAGATCAAGCCGGCCGTGCTGGAGCTGGGGGGTTCCGACCCCTGTCTGGTACTGGCGGATGCCGACCTCGAGCAGGCGGCGGACGTTATTACCCTGTCGCGTACAATCAACGCCGGTCAGAGCTGTATCGCCGCCAAGCGCATCATTGTCGAGGCATCGGTGTATGAGCGCATGCTCGAGCTGCTGTCCGAGCGGCTCGGGCGCTTGAAGCTGGGCGATCCCCGTGAGCAGGATACCGACATCGGGCCCATCGCGCGTGCGGACCTGCGCGATGAGCTGCACCGGCAGGTGCAGAAAACAGTTGCCGCCGGCGCGCGCTGCCTGCTCGGTGGCACCCTGCCGTCTGCGCCTGGCTATTTTTATCCGGTAACGCTGCTCACTGATGTGACCAACGAGATGGCCGCCGGCTGTGAGGAAACCTTTGGTCCGGTTGCCGCGGTCATGCGCGCCGACTCCGCCGAACAGGCAGTGGCGCTGGCCAATGACACGGTTTATGGCCTCGCTGCCAGCGTGTGGACCTCGGCAGATCGCGGTGAGGCAATTGCCCGGGAGCTTGAGGCGGGTCAGGTGGCGGTCAACGGCATTGTAAAAACCGATCCGCGCCTGCCCAGCGGCGGCATCAAGCGCTCGGGCTACGGGCGAGAGCTCGGTCCCCACGGCATTCGTGAGTTCGTGAATGCCCAGCAGATCTGGGTTGGCCCAAAGCAATAGATAACTTCCGGTCTCTACCGGGTCGACCTGGCGTTGCCGTCAGTCGCCCCGGCAGCTGGCCAGCAGACGCACAAGGTGTTGCGATCCCAGCCGGTTCAGGTGAGCAATATTGCGCTCGGGAATGGCATCCGGATCGGGGTGGTGATCAATGGCTGCCGCCACATCGGCCTCGCGCAGCAGGTGCAGCATCGGGTAGGGCGAGCGGTTGCTGTAGTTCTCGGCGTCATCGTAGTCTGTGCCCGCAAAGCGGTAATCGGGGTGAAAGCTGGCTATCTGCAGCTCGCCGACTGCGCCACGGCGATGCAGCAGTCCCTCTGCCAGATCCAGAAACTGGTTGTAGTCGTCGAAATCCTGCAGCACCTGCGGGTGGATCAGCAGGCTGGTGGCGGTATCACTGTGCGCCTGAAGGTAGCCGATTTCCTCCTCCAGTGCCTGCAGCAGTAGAAGTTCGGTGTCGGAGGACGTGACGTGGTAGCGAACGCGACCGGCGTCAACCTCGCGGCCTGCGAAGGGACACAGGGTGAGCGCCACGACGACGCGCTGCACCCAGTGCTCGGTGTGGCGGCGGATGTCGTGCTCAGAAGTGGTCACGCGCTGGCCTGTTCATTGGTATTGGTCCCGAGAGCAGAAATCGCAAAGCTTGCCAGACGGCGGACAGGAAAAGTAGTGTATGTGAAGGATGCTGACAACGGAGAGAGTCTGTGGCCAGGCAGCCTGGCAGTGAGCAGGGCAAGGACTATCGGGAAAATGGTATGACGCGGCCGCAGCCCGCGCGGCGCCGGCCGTCGCGAATGGCGCGGCGAATGCTGTGGCGACCGCTATGGCTTTTCCCGATTGCCCTCTCGTCGGTCCTGCTGCTTGGCTGGCTGACCTGGATCAGCCCCTATGGTTATGAAGCGCCCGCCGGTCTTGCCGTGATTGACGCTGAACGTGAGCACCGGGTTTTCGTGTACGGCACGCTGCGCCAGCCGCTGGTGCGGCGCCTGGTAACCGGGCAGTGGATTGATACCCGGGCGGCACTTCTGCCCGGATTTGAACAGCGGGGGCTCGATCTTGAGCGCCGCTCCGGCGCGCAGACGGAAGGCGAGGTGTTCACGGTGGAGCCCCCCGTTCTCGCCCGCCTCGATCGTTACGAGCGACTCGGTATTCGCTATGAGCGTGTGCCGGCAACCCTTGCCAGTGACGAGGTGGCGTGGGTCTACCTCCGTTTACCGGCGGATTAGTATCGGGCCAGGTTTCGGGTAGCGGTCAGCCTCGCTCCAGCGCCAGGAGTGCCGCCAGGTCAAACGGTGGCGGGCAGGCCACAAGATCAGTCTGCGCTTTTTGTATAGCCAGCATGGACATACGATCGGCAAGCTCGTTGCCCTCAATGCCTGCGTGCCCCCGTACGTGCAGGACGGCGATGTTGTCGACCAGGTCGAGATAGAGGGCGTGGGCATCCTGAATCAGTTCCAGGTTCATGATCGGTCCG
>JBHEPQ010000137.1:0-2712 GCA_046260215.1 Chromatocurvus sp. | reverse complement strand
CCAGATGGGAATAATCCAGGGTGCTGCCATCGCTCAGGGCAATGCTTTTTGCCGCACGATCGATGCGCTCAGCCCTGACTCCGAGACGCAGTGCCACATTCTGCACGTCGTAGAAGTCCCGCGGGCGAATCAGCAGTGAATCGGCTTCCTTGTCACCCGACAGGTAGGCCTTGGACAGCGGCGGACGGTGGTAGGGTGGATGGGGCTCCTCGCCAACCATTGTGATGCCGCCCTCCCAGCCCTCCTGCCGGAGAGTGGCAGCCAGGCTGGCGGCGGCATGGCTTGCGCCGATGATGACGCAGTGCTGATCTGTCATGGAAATTCCTGTTTGTTCCTCTATCCTGGGATGAATGCCCTGGCACCGGCCTCATCGGGTTGCCCGCGCCGACCACATCGAAGACGTGTAAGCTACCACAAACTGATAGCAGTCTCTCGCACTTGCGGCAATCGGAGGTGCATTGTCTGGAATATGCCTGGAATCTGCCCTGGGGTTTGTCCGCACGGGCAGTGTCGATGACCACTCGCAGCAGGCGCCGGGTTATACTCCGCAGCATGACTGCTGCACTCGACACCCTACGTTCCATCTTCGGCTACGAAACATTCCGCGAGCCCCAGGCTGCCATTATCGACGGGCTCATCGACGGCCGTGACGCCCTGGTAATCATGCCCACGGGCGGTGGCAAATCCCTCTGCTACCAGATTCCCTCCCTCGTGCGCCGTGGCTGCGGTGTGGTCGTCTCGCCGCTTATCGCACTCATGCAGGACCAGGTCGACGGCCTCAGGGAGCTCGGGGTCAGCGCCGCATTTCTCAACTCCAGCCTCGACATGCAGCAGGTCCGGGACACGGAGAATGCGTTGCTCGAGGGTCAGCTCGACCTGCTGTACGTGGCGCCCGAACGCCTGGTGCAGCCACGCACGCTGGACCTGCTGGCGCGCTGCGAGATTGCGCTGTTTGCCATCGACGAAGCGCACTGTGTGTCCCAGTGGGGGCATGACTTCAGGGCGGACTATCTGCAACTGAACCTGCTGCATAAGCACTTTCCGACGGTGCCGCGCATCGCCCTCACCGCGACGGCGGACGCCCGCACGCGCCGGGAAATCGCCATACGGCTCGACCTCGAGGATGCCCGGCACTACGTCGCCGGTTTCGATCGCCCGAACATACGCTACCGCATCGCGCTGAAGCAGAATCCGCGCCAGCAGCTGCTGGCCTTCCTGCGCAGCGAGCACCCCGGTGACGCCGGCATCGTGTATTGCCTCTCAAGGCGCCGGGTCGAGGAAACCGCGCGCTGGCTTCAGGATGAGGGCATCCGGGCATTGCCCTACCACGCCGGCCTGCCGGCTGCAGAACGTTCCGCTAACCAGTCCCGATTCCTGCGTGAGGAGGGGCTGGTGATCGTCGCCACAATCGCCTTCGGCATGGGAATCGACAAGCCCGACGTGCGCTTTGTCGCCCACCTCGATCTGCCCAAGACAGTGGAGGCCTACTACCAGGAAACCGGCCGCGCCGGCCGCGACGGGCTGCCCGCCAACGCCTGGCTGGTGTATGGCCTGCAGGACATCATAAAGCTGCGCCAGATGATGGATAACTCAGCGGGCAGCGAGGAACATAAGCGCGCCGAGCAGCAGCGTCTGAATGCCATGCTCGGCCTGTGCGAAATCACCAGCTGTCGGCGTCAGGCCCTGCTGCACTACTTTGGCGATACCCTGAGCGAACCCTGCGGCAATTGCGACACCTGCCTGCAACCTGTCGAGACCTGGGACGGCACGGAAGCGGCACAAAAGGCGTTGAGCGCCGTATACCGCACGGGACAGCGCTTCGGGGTCAGCCATGTCACGGACGTGCTTCGCGGCGTGGAGAACGATCGGGTAATACAGCTTGATCACCACAGGCTGGGCGTTTTCGGGATCGGTGCCGACCTCGGCGCCAATCCGTGGCGCTCGGTGTTTCGACAGCTGGTCGCCCGCGGTTACCTGAGCGTCGACATGGAGCGTTATGGCGCCCTCCGGCTGCAGGAAAAATCGCGGCCCCTGTTACGCGGTGAGGAACGACTTGCCCTGCGCAAAGACAGCACGCAGGCGGCGGGCGCGCGTCAGAAGACCCGTCAGGCAATACCCGCAGATGTGGATGTCACACTCTGGGAAGCGCTGCGCGAGTGTCGACGCCAGCTCGCGGAAGCGCAGAGCATACCGCCCTACATCATCTTCCACGACAGTACGCTGCAGGCAATGTGCGTACAGCGCCCGCGGTCACGCGTGGCTTTCGGTGAACTACCGGGCGTGGGCGCCCGCAAACAGGAAAAGTATGGTGATGCTTTCCTGCGGGTGATTGAAGAGCACGCCTGACAGACATTCCGACCGCCTTGCTGCGCCACCGCTGTCACGGCGTGGACTGAATCATCCGAGCCTACCGCGCTTCCGGGCTCGCGACTTTTGCGGCCACTGCCTCATCTTCGCTCACCGGCGCACGCGACGCGATGGCCCGATAGGCCGCGGGGACGACATACAGTGACAGAAATGACCCGAGCAACATGCCTCCGATAACCGCAAGGCCCAGGGGAACCCGGCTCTGTGCGCCTGCGCCAAGGGCCAGCGCAATCGGCAACGTCCCCAGCACTGTGGACAGTGTGGTCATGAGAATGGGTCGGAAGCGTGCCGCCGCGGCATCTTCTACCGCCTCGGCAATAGACAGGCCCGCTGCCCGGCGCTGGT
>JBHEPQ010000122.1:0-15425 GCA_046260215.1 Chromatocurvus sp. | reverse complement strand
ACCTTCCGCGATGCCGGGTTCGAGATTACGTTTGTGCAGGATAATCACAGTCGCTCCCGGGGTGGCACGCTACGTGGCCTGCATTACCAGACGCAACACACGCAGGGCAAACTGGTGCGCGTTACCGCGGGCCGCGTATTCGATGTCGCCGTCGACCTGCGACGCGATTCACCCGGTTTTGGTCACTGGTTCGGTGCGATGCTCGACGATGTCGACCACCAGATGCTCTGGATACCCCCGGGGTTTGCCCACGGCTTTTACGTCCTGTCCGACAGCGCCGACTTCCAGTACAAGTGCACCGACAGTTACGATCCACAAAGCGAGGTCACCCTGGCCTGGGATGATCCGGAGATCGGCATCGACTGGCCGCTTCTGGACGACCACGCGCCGGCACTGTCAGACAAAGACCGCAGGGGTCTGCCTCTGAAAAAAGCGCCTCTGCTGGGATAAGCCCGCCGGCCCGGAGCTGCGGTCGCACCGGCACCACGGCGCAACAGTGCAGCGGCGCAGCGGCGCGTTACTCCCGCAGCAGCGGCCTCCACCAGGCCGGGTTGTCCAGATACCAGTCGATGGTTCTTGCGATGCCGGACTCGAACGTCTCCCGGGGCGCGTAATCGAGCTCCCGCATTGCCCTGCCGGCGTCTATGGCATAGCGCCAGTCATGCCCGGCCCGGTCGGCGACAAAGGTCACCAGGTCGCGAGCGCTGTCGCCGCTGGCCGCCGGCGCATCCGGAAAACGCTGCTGCAGACTGTCGTCCGCGTGAAACCGGGCATCCAGCGCATCGCAGAGCAGATGAACAATATCCAGATTGCTCCACTCGTTGTTGCCGCCGATATTGTAAACCTCGCCCACCCGGCCGCGTTCCAGCACGCTTTCAATGCCGCGGCAATGATCCTCGACATACAACCAGTCGCGAATATTGCTGCCATCGCCATAAATTGGCAGCGCACGTCCACGCAGGATATTGGTGAGGCACAGTGGAACGAGTTTTTCCGGGAAGTGATACGGGCCGTAATTGTTCGAGCAGTTGCTGGTGGTCACGCGCAGGCCATGGGTGTGACAGCTAGCGCGCACCAGATGATCAGAGGCCGCCTTGCTCGCCGAATAGGGTGAGTTCGGGGCGTAACGATGGTTCTCATCGAAGGCAGGCTCGCCCGGCTGCAGGGAGCCGTATACCTCGTCGGTGGATACGTGATGAAAGTGGTGCGGGATGCCATCGCCGGAGAGCCAGACACTGCGCGCCGCTTCCAGCAGGGTATGCGTACCCAGTATATTGGTACGAATGAAATCATCCGGGCCGCTGATGGAGCGGTCGACATGGCTTTCGGCGGCGAAATGCACCACGGTATCCACCTGGTGATCACGCAGGCAGGCCTCCACCCGGTCACGGTCGCAGATATCGGCCTGCACGAAGTGGAACTGCGGCGCATTCTCCAGCGCCGTGAGGCTGGCGCGATTGCCGGCGTAGGTCAGGGCATCGTAAACAACGACTCTGTCTGCCGGGTGGGCAGACATCCAATAGTGCACAAAGTTGGCACCGATGAAGCCGGCGCCTCCCGTGACCAGTAAACTTCTAGCCATGGGCGTTATCCCTGAGCTCCTGCAGCATCATTCGCAGCTGCCGACGCCAGTGCACACCCTCCAGCGCCAGTTCACGCCAGGTGTCGGATTTGTCCAGCACGCTGCAGGCCGGGCGACGCGCAGCCGTGGGATACTCGGCGGTGGTAACAGGTCGGATGTCCGGCAGGCGTGGTAACAGCCCCAGGACGAGGGCCTCTTCCGCGATCGCAATCGCAAAATCGTACCAGCTGCAGACCCCGGCATCGCTCCAGTGGTAAATGCCCGAGCGCTCGGCGTCCTCCGTAAAAGCCCACAGCGCGAGGGCGAGGCCACGTGCCCAGGTCGGCGTTCCCAGCTGATCCGCGACGACGCCGAGCTCGTCCCTCTGCGCCATGAGGCGCAGCATGGTCAGCACAAAATTGCCTCCGTGGCGGGAGTACACCCAGCCCGTGCGCAACACCAGCGCACCGCTGTCGCGTCTGCGCAGTCGCGCCTCGCCGGCGAGCTTGCTGGCTCCGTAAATGCCGAGGGGCCCCGTGCTGTCACCCGGACGGTAGGGGCTGCCGGAGGCGCCGTCAAAAACAAAGTCGGTTGATACATGCAGCAGCCGGATCTGGCGCTCAGCGCAGGCTTCCGCCAGCAGACCCGGGCCGGTGTCGTTAATGGCGAACGCCACATCGCGGTCTGTTTCCGCTTTATCCACCGCCGTGTAGGCAGCCGCATTGACCAGTACGTCCGGCTGTGTGCGCGACAGCACATCCGCGATACCGTCGCGATCGGTGATGTCCAGGCCGGAGCGATCCAGCGCAATACACTGCACGCCCTCGGGCGCGCTCAGGGCGAGCTCGCGACCGAGCTGGCCATTGGCCCCGGTGACGAGCACGCGCAGCATCTCAGCCGCCCGCGCCGTGGGCCTGCAGCCAGGCGTGCAGGTCCTTCAGGACTGTCTCGCGCTCCGGCTCGTTGAATATCTCGTGGTACAGACCCGGGTAGATTTTCAGGGTCACGTCACTGCTGCCCACGTCGGCAGCCAGATGACGCGAACCGTCCACGGCGGTCATGACATCCGCATCGCCGTGCATCAGCAGCAGCGGCAGACGGATGCCGCGTCGGCCCAGGGCCACGTCCTGCATCGCCCTGAACAGCTCGGTGACCAGCCGAGCGCTGAACTTGCCGCCGTGCACCAGCGGGTCGGCGCGATAATCCGCGACCACCTGCGGGTCGCGGCTGACACCGGTATCGTCCAGCTGCATGACGCCGAGCGTCGGCCAGACCAGCGAAATCAGGCGATTCATCTGAATGGCGAATCGCGACGGCGGTACCGGGACTTCCAGCGCCGGCGCCGACAGCACCGCGCCGGCAAAGCTGTCCTGACGCGACAGCAGATAGCGGGCGGCAATCAGGCCGCCCAGACTGTGTCCGAGGAGGAATACCGGCAGATGCGGGTAGTCGCCACGTATCTGCTCCAGCAGCACATCGAGTGGCGCAAAATAGTCGCTGAAGCGGGTGATGTGCGCGCGCACACCCGGTGACTCGCCGTGGCCGCGATGATCCGGCGCCACCACGGCGATGCCGCGAGCGCCGAAATACTCGGCAAACGCCCGATACCGCCCGCTGTGTTCGCCGGCACCATGCGCCAGCAGGATGACAGCGGTTGGCTGCTGCGGCGCCCAGTGCCGATAGAAAATGCCCTCCTGGAGGCGATTCTCGATCAGCCGCAGCGTCTGGTCGCGCTCCGCAACTGCCGGGCCCGCGTCTGTCGATTCGCCGGGCATCACTTCACCGGGGTCAGCCATTCGCTGTTCTCCCTGCGGTTGCCGCGCACCGAGGCAAGATACATGGCCTGCAGTTTCTCTGTCAGCGGGCCGCGGGAGCCACTGCCGATGATGCGGCCATCAAGCTCCCGGATGGGAACGATCTCGGCCGCCGTGCCGGTGAAAAACGCCTCGTCGGCGATGTACAGTTCGTCCCGCGTGATGCGTCGCTGCTCGACCGTATATCCCAGCTCGGCTGCGAGCGTGAATACCGTATCGCGGGTGATACCTTCGAGGCAGGACGTCAGATCCGGCGTAAAGATGCGACCTTTACGCACCACAAACACGTTTTCGCCGCTGCCCTCGGCAACATAGCCCTCATTATCGAGTAGCAGTGCCTCTCCGGCGCCCGCATCAAGGGCCTCGCGCAGGGCCAGCATGGAGTTGATGTAGTTGCCGTTGGCCTTGGCCTTGCACATCGTGATATTGACATGGTGCCGCGTATAGGAGGACGTCTGCACCTTGATGCCGTGCTCGCGCGCTTCCGGATCCATGTAGGAAGGCCACTCCCAGGCGGCAATCATGACGTGTGTTTTCAGCCCGTCGGCGCGCAGACCCATGCCCTCGGAGCCATAAAAGCACATGGGGCGCAGGTAAGCCTCGTCAAGATTGTTCTCCCGCACGACAGCGCGCTGCGCCTCGATAACAGTCGCCTTGTCAAACGGCATCGGCATGCGCAGGATCTTGGCCGAATTGAACAGGCGCTCGGTATGCTCATGCACGCGGAAGATGCAGGCGCCGCGGTCTGGCGTGGCGTAGGCGCGCACGCCCTCAAATACCCCGAGCCCGTAGTGCAGCGTGTGCGTGAGCACATGCACCTTGGCTTCCCGCCAGGGAACCATTTCCCCATCAAGCCAGATTGATCCATCGCGATCCGCGAAACTCATGCCCAGACTCCTGATTGTTCTTGTGTTTCGACTATGCCGTTATAGCGCCAGCAAACAGTGAATGCCACTGGGCTTGCACGGCGTCGAGGTGTTGCCTGTAGTCGGCCACCGCCCCCGTGCCGGCTGCCTGCTGCAGGGCGAGCCGATGGGAGGCGGAGCGGAAAGCGATATAGGCCTCGACCAGCGCATCACAGACTGCCTGAGGAAACAGCTCCTGCTCACCGAGGCTTTCCAGTATCCGTATGTTATCTGACCAGCGGGTAAGATCGGGAACGCTGTGCGACCACGCAAGTACGGCATATTGCACCATAAATTCTATATCAACGATACCGCCGGGGGATTGTTTGAGGTCAAATCTGTCATTGTCCAGGGAAGCGCGAAGCAGATGCCCGCGCATTTTTTCACGCATGCCGACCACGGCTTTTGCCAGCTCAGCGCTGTCCCGTCGCTGACAGAGAATCTCGCGTCGCACCGCGTCCACGCCCTCTGACACCCGGCGATCGCCGGCTACCCGCCGGGCGCGCACCAGCGCCTGGTGCTCCCAGGTCCACGCCGTATCGCGCTGGTAGTTGGCAAAGGCATTCAGCGTCGACACCAGCAGACCCGACGCCCCGGAGGGCCTGAGGCGCATATCGATCTCGTAGAGCTTGCCCAGGGGCATCCGCGTCTCGAAAATGTGGATGACCTTCTGTCCGAGACGGGTATAGAACACGCTGTTATCGATGCGGCGTTCGCCATCCGTCATTCCACCGGCGTCGGCATCGTAGATAAACACCAGATCGAGATCGGAGGCGTAACTCAGCTCGATACCGCCCAGCTTGCCGTAGCCGTAGATCGCGAAGCCGGTATCGTCGCCCCCGCGGGCCGGCTCGCCATAGCGCGCGGTGAGCTGCGCCCAGGCCAGTCGCAGCACCTGCTCGAGGACCACTTCGGCGATGAAGGTGAGCTTGTCGCTGACCTTCATCAGCGGCAGGCGCCCCAGGCGCTCACTGGCGGCCACGCGCAGCACGTGCGCGGCCTTGAAGTAGCGCAGCGCATCCATCTGCGCCTCCAGGTCGGTGAGTGGCAGGCGATCCACCTGCTGACGCAGCTCTTCCTGCAGTCGCTCGCGATCCGGTGCGGAGTACAGGCTGGATCGGTCCAGCAGCTCATCCAGCAACACCGGCTGTGCGGCCAGCAGTTCGGCGATCCACGGGCTGGCCTCGCACAGCGCCACCAGTTCGGCCAGCGCCGGCGGGTTCTCCATCAGCAGCACGAGATAGGCACTGCGCCTGAGCACCGAGCGAACCAGCGGCAGGATGCGCTGCAGCGCCAGATCGGGCTGCTCGACCGCGGCACAGGCCTCAAGCAGCAGCGGCATGAACTGCTCCAGACGCTCCCGGCTCTCCCGCTGCAGCCCGCGCAGGCGGCTGACATCGCGCAGATCGGCGAGTCGCTCCAGGCAGTCCTCCGCCTGAACATAGCCGAGCTCCTGCAGCGCGCTGGCGTCCAGCGTATTCCAGGTCGCCAGCGCGGGCTCGGCCTGGGGCTCCTCGGGCGCGGCAATCAGGTCGTCGAAATGTGCCGCGACCCGCTGCCGATGGGCCGTCAGCGCGAGGTTGAAGGCGTCCCAGTCGACATAGCCCATGACCTCCGCCAACGCAGCCCGACGCAGTGGGTCGTCGGGTAACTCCTGGGTCTGTTTATCGGCATAACCCTGGAGGGCGTGCTCGGTATCGCGCAAAAAACAATAGGCCTGTCGCAGCTCCTCGACGACGGTTTCCGGCAGACAGCCCAGCTCGGCGCAGCTTGGCAGCACGTTGAGTAACTCCCGCTGCTGTAGCGCGCGATCGCGACCGCCGCGGATCAACTGCAGGCACTGCGCGATGAATTCGATCTCGCGAATGCCGCCGTGCCCCAGCTTGACGTTGTCTTCCAGGCCCCTGCGCTGCACCTCAGAGACCAGCATGCGCTTCATCCCGCGCAGGCTGTCGATCACGCCGAAATCGATATAGCGACGGAAGACAAACGGGCGCAGCGTGCGCATCAGCTCGACACTGTGCCGTTCACTGCCGGTAATCGGTCGTGCCTTGACCAGGGCATAGCGTTCCCAGTCGCGTCCCTGGTCCTGGTAGTATTCCTCAAGGGCTGCAAAATTGTGGACCAGCGCGCCGCTCTCACCATAGGGTCGCAGGCGCATATCCACCCGGAAAACGAAGCCGTCGGCCGTGACCGTATCCAGCGAGTTGATCAGGGCGCGACCGAGGCGGGTAAAAAACTCTTCATTGCTCAACGGCTTGCGCTCACCGTCTGTCTGCCCGGCCTCTGGAAACGCGAATATCAGGTCGATATCCGAGGATACGTTGAGCTCCCGCGCGCCCAGCTTGCCCATTGCGATGACTATCAGTTCCTGCGGCTGCCCCGAGTGCTGGCCGACAGGCCGCCCGAATCGCGCCACCAGCCGCGCCTCGCACACCCTCAGCGCCTGGTTTATGCAGGCCTCGGCAAGCAGCGAGGTATCGCGCACGGTCTCCACTGTGTCCGCAAGGCGGTTGAAGTCGCGCCAGAGAATGCGCAGCATATGATACTGGCGGAAACGCCGCAGGCTGACGGCAAGCTCGGCGTCGGACTCTGCCAGCATTGCCCGCAGACGCCGCAGCATGCCGTCCTCGGAGAGCGACAGATCAAGATCACCGCTGTCGACGGCGTCAAGCAGCAGGGCCGGACGCCTGCGCAGTAACGACGCCACATATTGGCTGCAGGCGAGCATGCGTGCGAGCTGTGGCCCACGGCGGGAATCCCCGGCGAGCCCGCGCAGACGCTCCAGTTGGGCGCTATCCGCGTTCTCCAGTATCGCCGCCCAGGCCTTTTCCGCCACCTGTTCCAGCGCGGGCGACAGATTATGCACCAGTCCCGTCACGTTACGTTTTCTCCATGTCCGCAAGCGCCTGAACGCTCAGCGATTACCCACCGGCGCCACGCGTAGAATTTCTTCCATTGTCGTCTCGCCACGCAGAACACGCTGCGCACCCGATTCGCGCAGGGACTGCATGCCCTCTGCGGCGGCGGCACGGCGCACCGCGGCGGTATCGATACGTGTCACGATGGTCTCCTCCACGGCCGGGCTGTTGAGCAGAACTTCATAAATACCCCGGCGCCCGACAAATCCTGTCTGTCGGCAGGCACGGCAGCCCACCGGGGCGAACACCTGCGCCGGCGGCGGTCCGGACGAACCTACCAGCGCCGCCCAGGTGTTGGGGTCAGCGGCTTCCGGAACCTTGCAGTCCTCGCAGAGAATACGCACAAGGCGCTGGGACATCACGCCACGTACCGTCGCGCGGATCAGGTAGGCCGGCACGCCCAGCTCGAGCAGGCGCGACAGCGAAGACGGCGAGTCATTCGTATGCAGGGTAGACAGCACCAGATGACCGGTCAGCGCAGCCTGCACTGCCATGTTCGCTGTTTCCAGGTCGCGGATCTCCCCCACCATGATGATGTCGGGGTCCTGGCGCAGCAGCGTGCGCACGCCGGTGGAGAAATCCAGGTCGATGCTGTGGTTCACCTGCATCTGGTTAAAGCGGTCCTCCACCATCTCGATCGGATCTTCGATGGTGCACACGTTGACCTCTTCAGTGGCGAGCTGGCGCAGGGTGGAATACAGGGTGGTGGTCTTTCCCGAGCCGGTCGGGCCGGTGACCAGCGCGATACCGTTGCCGGCGCCGGTCATGCTGTTCCAGCGCGCGAGGTCGTCGTTTTCCAGTCCCAGATCACCGAAGCCCTTGTGCAGAACCTCCGGATCGAAGATGCGCATCACCAGCTTTTCACCAAAAGCGGTGGGCAGGGTGGAGAGTCGCAGTTCGACCTCGCCACCCGCCGGTGCGCGGGTTTTCAGCCGGCCGTCCTGGGGCCGGCGCTTTTCGGCGACGTCCATACGGCCCAGAATCTTGATACGGCTGGTCATGGCCGCGCACACCGTCTGCGGCAGCTCGTACACCGGATGCAGCACCCCATCGATGCGAAAGCGTACCCTGCCCACCTCGCGTCGGGGCTCGACGTGTATGTCGCTGGCGCGCTGTTCAAAGGCGTACTGCAGCAGCCAGTCGACGATGCTCACCACGTGCTGGTCGTTGGCGTCGAGTTCCTGGCGCGAGCCCATGTCGAGAAGCTGCTCGAGATTGTTCACCCCGGGCGGCTGGCCACGGGCAGCATTGCCGGCCCCGGCACCGCGCACGGAACGCGCCATGGTATAGAACTCGGCAGTAAAGCGAACGATGTCGCGGGGGTCGGCGAGAACCCGCTTCACCGGACGCCGGGCGACGTGTTCCAGGTTCTCCTGCCAGCTATAGAGAAATGGCTCGGCGCTGGCCACGACCACGCTGTCGCGATTGGCCTCCACGGCAAGAATACGATGGCGCTCGGCGAAGGCACGCGACATGACCTCGGAGACGGCGCCGACGTTGATACGCAGCGGATCTATCTCGTACACCGCCTGGCCGACCCGGCCACCCAGCCAGTTCAGCAGGCGATCCATGGAAAGTGCGGTTCCCGGTCGCGAAGCATCCGCCAGCTTCTGTTCGGCGAGGAACACCAGCGGGTGCACAGAGCCGATATTGACGCCGCCGAGACGACGCGCATCCGCCTCGGACAGGTAACCGTCCCGGCGCAGCAGGGAGACCAGCTCGGGCAGACTGAGTTTGTGCTCTCGCTGCAGTGAGGCATCCGGCGCGGTCATGGCGTCATCCTGCACGGGTTGCAATTATCAATCTGCATGCTACCACAGGCCCCGGCGTTCAACCGGCGCGGCGGGGCAGCCGCGGTAGAAGAAATCCGCGCCGCTTTTGGTTAACCTTGGCGCTCGCGCTACTACAGGGAAAAAACGTGACCGAGCAAGGCAGCGGCGACTTCGACTGGTTCCGCAACACCGCCCCCTACATCAACGCCCACCGCGGCAGGCGCATCGTGCTCATGATCGGCGGCGAGGTCGCAAGCGAGGGTGCGCTGGCGGGCCTGATTCATGATATCGCCCTGCTCAGCAGTCTAGGCGTGCACCTGGTGCTGGTGCACGGCAGCCGTCCGCAGATCGAGTCCAGGCTGGAACGCGCGGGGATCCGCAGCGAGTTCCACCGCGACCTGCGCATCTGCGACAGCGAAGCCATGGCCAGCGTTCGCGATGCCGCGGGCGCCCTGCGCGTGGAGATCGAAGCGCTGCTGTCCATGGGGCTTCCGAATTCACCCATGCAGGGCGCGGACCTGCGTATCTGCTCCGGCAATTTTGTCACCGGTCGCCCCATCGGTGTTCTGGACGGCGTAGACCACCACCTGACCGGGCGCGTGCGCAGCATCGACAGCGACGGCATACGTCAGCAGCTGGGCGCGGGGTCCCTCGTGCTTCTGTCGCCCCTGGGCTACTCACCGACCGGCGAAGTGTTCAATCTTGCGCTGGAGGATATCGCCGTACATACGGCAGTTGCCATCGGTGCCGAGAAGCTGGTCATGTTCGGTGCCGGCGCCGGCGTGCATGGCGACACCGGCAAGCTGGTGCGACAGTGCGCAGTAGACGAACTGGCCGGTCTCGTTGTGCCCGATGCCGCGCAAAAGGCGCTCGCGGACACGGCCGCCCGCGCCTGCCGACAGGGCGTGCCGCGCTGCCACATCATCAGCTATCGCGAGGATGGCGCCCTGCTGCGCGAGCTGTTCACCCACGACGGCAGCGGGACGCTGATCACCCGTCGACCCTGGGAGCAGTCGCGCCGGGCAAGCATCAGCGATGTCGGCGGCATTCTGGAACTCATACAGCCGCTGGAGGAAGAGGGCGTTCTGCAGAAGCGCTCGCGGGAAATGCTGGAGGCCGAGATCGAGCGCTTTCGCCTGCTCGAGCGCGACGGTCGCATCATCGCCTGCGCCGCGCTCTATCCCTGTCCACCGGATGACTGTGGCGAGATTGCCTGTATTGTTTCCGATCCCGATTACCGTGGCGAAAGCCGTGGTCGGCGCCTGCTGGGTGAGCTGGAGCAGGAGGCGAAAAGGCTTGGACTGAACCGGGTATTCGTCCTGACCACGCAGACCGCCCACTGGTTCATTGAGCAGGGCTTTGAGGCGGCATCGCGTGATGCCCTGCCGCAGCAGCGGCGCGACCTTTACAACCTGCAGCGCAATTCCAAGGTGTTCTTCAAGGATCTGCGGGGTGTGTCAGGGCGCTGACAGCCTGGTAAAATCCTCGCGCAGACCGGCCAGCTTGCGTCGCAGATGCCGGTCCTGGCGCTCGCTGCGCCCGTCCACCGCGTCGGCCACTGCAGCGTAGAGAAGCTGCGTATTGTGCTCGTAAATGGCGAGGTAGGCCGGCGATACAGTGTCGTCCCAATCGGTGACGCGGCTGCGCAGCTCGTCCTGCCAACCCGGCGGGCGCTGCAGTATGCCCTGCAGCCAGTCCAGCCAGCGCTGGCGCTCCGCCAGCCAGATGGCATCGGCCCGGCGCAGTTCTTCGAGCATGGCACAGCTTTCCCGCTGCCTGTCGCGTCCCAGGCGCCCGAGGTAGTCTTCCAGATTATCGATCAGACTTTCACACGCCTCTTCACGGTACGTGTCGTCATCACGATCGAGATACTTTTCCTCGTATTCCTCCTGTTTTTCGCGCAGTGCGCCAATAAAAGCCGCCACCTGATCGTCACTCAGCACCTCACCCACCGCGATGAGCTCATCCAGTGCCCGATCGCGCAGGCGCAGCCACTTGTGCTCTGCAGACAGCGCCAGCGTCTCTATCGCTTCGAGGGTAACGCGGCTGTCCAGTGACTGCTCCGCGCGGGCGAGCAGCGCCGCGTAACGCGGCAGTTCCGAGCGCCGATGCCAGCCAAGCAAGGCATCCACACGATCTTTCAGGAGCTGGCGCTGGCCGCGCTCCAGATCCACATAGCCCGAGAGATACCAGGGGATCAGGAAGTCCAGGCGGTTGTAGAAAAAACGGGTGCTGCTGCAGCCGGTCAGCAGAACCAGCAGCAGGCAGTACACGACAGGGCGAAAAGCTTGCAGCATGGCGCGGGCCGGCGTCAGGGATAATCCAGTCCGTCGGTGGCGAACAGCATCTCCGGATGGCGAAAGCACTTGAACTCGAGGTAATTGCCAGCGGGATCACGCACGAAGCAGGTGCGCTGTTCACCCCGGCGGTCGGCAAAACGCGTATGCGGCGCAATGGCGTAGTCGATGCCGCTGGACTGCAGGCGCTCGAGCAGGGCGTCAAAGTCGTCCCAGGGCAGCACCAGGCCGAAGTGTGACGCGGGCACCTGCTCGTCGTCCACGGGGTTGGTGGCAACGCAAGGCATGTCTGCACGCTCGACCCGGTGCACCACCAGCTGATGGCCGCCAAAATCGTAGTCGATCCAGCGCGGGGAGGCGCGCCCCCGTCTGCAGCCGAGAACATCGCCATAGAAAATCGCCGCAGCCTCGAGGTCGTCTACCGGCAGTGCCAGGTGAAAGGTACCGCTTTGCATGCGTTGTACTCCGGGTCTGGAACGTCGGCGCTGTCCGCCCGGGTGGAATCAGGCTGCGGCAGCGGCGTCACGGCCTACCGCGCGGTTGATCGCGGAGAGAATGCCGTTCAGGGAAGCCTGCACTATATCGTGACTCACACCGACACCACAGTAGCGCTCGCCGTCGATGTTCAGCTGAATGTAGCAGACGGCCTCCGCATCGACGCTTTTGCTCAACGCGTGCTCGCTGTATTCCACCAGCACCAGCTGCCTGCCAGTGAACCGCTGCATGGCGTCCACAAACGCAGCCATCACGCCGTTGCCGCTGCCGGTCAGGCTGTGTCGCTGCCCGCCGCGCTCCAGCACCACCTGCAGGTGATCGACAGCGGCTGCGCGGCTGACCTGGTAGTCGCCCAGCACCCAGCCCTGGGGGACGTCGAGGTAGGTATCCCGGAACAGGGCATGGATCGCCTCTGAGCCGACCTCGCCTTCGGCCTCTTCGGCGTGGGCCTGCACTGCCGCGCTGAAGTCAATCTGCAGCCAGCGGGGCAGCTCATAGCCGTGGTCACGCTCCAGCACGTAGGCGATGCCGCCCTTGCCGGACTGGCTGTTGATGCGGATCACCTCCTGGTACGAGCGGCCTATATCCGCGGGGTCGATAGGAAGATAGGCCACCTGCCAGGGCTCGGCATCGTCACGCCGCGCCAGGCACTTCTTGATGGCATCCTGGTGACTGCCGGAAAATGCGGTGAAGACCAGCTCCCCGGCATAGGGATGTCGCGGGTGCACCGGCAGGTGCGTGCAGTCGCGCACGGTCTGGATGATTTCGTCCATGTGGCCGAGCTGCAGCCCGGGGTCGACTCCCTGGCTGTACAGATTCATCGCCATGGTCACGATGTCCATGTTACCGGTGCGCTCGCCGTTGCCCATCAGCGTGCCTTCCACCCGGTCGGCACCGGCGAGAACGCCAAGCTCGGCCGCGGCCACGGCGCAGCCGCGATCGTTGTGCGTATGCAGGGAAACCAGGAGGCTGTCGCGCCGGCTTACGTGGCGGCAGAACCACTCGATCTGGTCCGCATAGATATTCGGTGTACTCATCTCCACCGTGGCCGGCAGATTGATGATAACGGGGTGCTCCGGAGTGGGTTCCCAGACGTCCGTCACCGCATCGCAGACCTGCACCGCGAAATCCAGCTCGGTACCGGTGAAGCTCTCGGGGGAATATTCGAATACCCACTCCGTATCCGGGTATCGGGCCGCGCAGTCACGCACCAGGGTGGCGCCGCGCCGGGCGATATCGACAATGCCGTCCCGATCCAGCGCAAACACCCGCTCGCGCTGCACGGTCGACGTGGAGTTATAGACATGCACGATGGCGCGCCGGGCGCCCTCGAGGGCAGCAAACGTCTTTTCGATCAGATCTTCCCGCGCCGGCGTCAGTACCTGAATGGTGACATCGGAGGGGATGCGGTCGTTGTCAATCAGGTCGCGCACAAAATTGTAGTCATGGCTGGATGCCGAGGGGAAACCCACCTCGATCTCCTTGAAGCCGATCTTCACCAGCTGGTCCCACAGCGTCGACTTCTGCTGCGTGGTCATGGGTTCGATCAGCGCCTGGTTGCCGTCGCGCAGATCGACGCTGCACCAGCGGGGCGCGCGCTCGATACGGCGATCGGGCCACTGCCGCTCCGACAGGCTTACCTTCGGAAACGGCGGATACTTGCGGTAGTTGAAACTGCCCATGCGATTTTTTTCCTGTTGCCTGAATTTAGATAGTTATTATAACTCAGGGAGCGGGGCGAAAGACTGCAAATTTGCCAGCAGAATCGGAATTTATTGGCTGTTAACACCAATAAGACGTGGTTTTTTAGTCAATACAACCTTTTTTTACTAAACAGGCCGTGTATACTCATACCGACAGACACACCGGAATACCGCCAGTGACTCAGGACTCGACGCCAAAGCTGGATCGCACCGACCGCCGCATACTCCAGGAGGTGCAGCGCAACGGTCGCATCAGCAATCTGGACCTGGCCGAAGCCGTCGGCCTGTCGTCCACGCCCTGTGCGCGTCGCCTGAAGCGCCTGGAGGATTCCGGGCTCATCCGCGACCGTGTCGCGCTGCTGGATCAGGGCGCTCTGGGGCTCAAGCTGACCGCCCATATCAGCATCAGTATGGATCGTCACACTCCCGACCGGTTTGCCGCCTTCGAAGAAGAGATCGCGACCTATCCGGAAGTGGTCGAATGCTCTGTGGTCACCGGCCAGTCTGCCGACTACCTGCTCAAGGCGTTGTTACCGGACATGCAGCACTATGAGCGTTTTCTGCTGGGACGACTGACCCGTATACCCGGTGTCACCGGCGTACATTCGAGCTTCGAGCTGCGTCGGGTTATCCAGCGCACCGACATGCCGCTGGACCACCTGGTAGACGTCTGAACCTGCGCTGAGGTCTGAACCTGCGCTAAAGGCTTGTTTACGCAAGCTAAAGGCTTCTGTACGCAAGCAGGACGTCAAACACACCTCTGCCTCTCAGTCGTGTAAAATCCCGCCGCATGTCAACCCAGTCACATCCCGACGACTCCACGAGAATGCTGCTGTTCCTTGCGGCACTGGTCGCCCTCGGGCCGCTCAGCATCGATATGTACCTGCCGGCAATGCCCGACATGCAGCGCGCCTTCAACACCGATATCGCGCATATGCATCTGACTATCAGCGCCTACCTGTGGGGTTTCGCCCTTTTTCACCTGGCCTGCGGCCCACTGGCAGATCGTTTCGGACGACGGCCGGTGCTGCTCGCCGGAACGCTGCTGTTCATTGCTGCTTCTGTCGGCTGCGCACTGTCCACCAGCGTATCCCAGCTCAACCTGTTTCGCTTTGTACAGGGCAT
This sequence comes from Chromatocurvus sp., assembly GCA_046260215.1. GTDB lineage: Bacteria > Pseudomonadota > Gammaproteobacteria > Pseudomonadales > Halieaceae > Chromatocurvus. Next base: position 832 of record JBHEPQ010000122.1, on the reverse strand, counting down.
CGGTGCCTGTGTCGGTCCGACGCTTGCCCGCACCATCACCCGGGATGTCTTTGGTCCCACCCGTGCCGCGCGGGCGCTGTCGCTGATCGCCATGTTCATGGCGCTGGCTCCCGCGATTGCGCCGGGGCTCGGCGGCATTATGCTGCGCTACGTGCCATGGCCCAGCATTTTCCTTTTTCTTGCGGTCTATGGCGTCGTGATCGGGGGTCTGACGTGGCGCTTCCTGCCTGAAACCTTACCCGCCCCGCAGAGCCTCCTGCCGCGGCGCATTGCCGGAAACTACCTGACGCTGCTCAGGCATCCATCCTTCGTCGCCGTCTGTCTGGCAGGGGCGCTGATGTATTCCGGACTGATGACCTACCTCGCTGCCTCCGGCTTCGTGTTCATCGACATGCTCGGTGTTCCTACAGAATACTTCGGGCTGATATTTCTGACCTCCGTGATTGGCTATATGGCCGGCAGCGGTCTCAGCGCCAACCTGTCGAATCGCCTGACGTCGGAGCACATCATGTTCCTCGGCAGCGTGACAGCGCTAATCAGCACACTCGTGATGCTCATCGCAACCGTGCTGCTGCCGATGAGCGTGCTGGCGCTGGCTCTGCCGATGACGTTCTTTGCCCTGGCGCTGGGACTTGTGCTGCCGCACGCGATGGCGATCGCCCTGAAGCCTTTCCCGACGATCGCCGGCACCGCGTCATCGCTTCTTGGATTCATACAGATGAGCCTGTCGGCCTTGATTACGGGTGCCGTCGGGCAACTGTTGGCCGACTCACCGCGACCACTCATGGTCAGTATGCTGGTGATCGCAACCGCGGCCGTCGCCGTGGCGGGC
>JBHEPQ010000111.1:0-11237 GCA_046260215.1 Chromatocurvus sp. | reverse complement strand
GGTGGCGACCGTTCTGGGTCTATCGATGGCCGCTTCCAGGCTGATTATCGGCTGGGCGCTGGATCGCGTCTTCGCACCTTTTGTCGCCATGACCATCTTTCTTGGCAGCGCCGCAGGCTTCTGGCTACTCGCCTCCGGTGGTACGGGCCCCGGGGTATATCTCAGCGCCGCCCTCCTGGGAATGGGCCTTGGCGCTGAAATAGAACTCATCGGTTTCATGGTGAGTCGCTATTTCGGGCTGCGCGCTTTTGGCGCAATCTATGGCAGTGTCTTCGTGGGTTTTCTGCTCGGGACCAGCGGAGGGCCCTTTCTTCTGTCAAAGGCCCAGGAAATTCTGGGCACCTACGACGAGGCGCTTTATATGATGGTTGGGGTCATGGTGATGGTCGCGCTCATGTTCGTAACCATGGGCCGTTATGATCGCTACCATGCCCTCTTCGACATCGACGACGTCGCCACTGATTCGTAGAAAGAAAGCGGTCGCAATCAGAGACGCGAAAACTCCCTGTTCAACGCATACCGCCGCGACGTGACGTAACTTTCCATGCGTTCCACCCGCGCGGCGGCCGCATCCAGTCGCTCCTGCGCCTTGCGCAGGCGCTCACTCGCGCTGTCGGTATAACGAAACACCTTGCGCGGGCGGTAGTCGTGCCGGTCCTCATCGTATTCCATGTCGGCGGCTTCGCCACCATCGCCCACGGCAGACCTGGTTACGGTATCATCCGCTTCGCCAGGCACGTAGTCGCGACGCGGGGCCAGTAGCAGCCAGCCTGCAAGGTAGGCCCAAAGCGCCAGCGTTCCGGTAAACAGAAAGGTCGCGACCCACAGCAGTCGGACGACCCAGTGCGCGACATCCCAATAGTCGGCGATGCCCGCTGCAACCCCGGCAACCTTGCCGCATCGCGTATTGCGGTATAGACCCATACCCCAGCCTTGGCGCTTGCGGGCCCGGAACGTGCCCAGGGTCTCGCCGCGGCCGCGTCGCCGCGCGGGTCGGGTGTATCGCTTATGCGTCATGCTGTGACTCCTTCTTTTCGGTTGGCTTCGCGCTGCCCTGTCGACCCGCCTGCCCGCGCCAGTCGGCGTGATCACCATCGAGAATCGACTCCAGCGTTTCAATGCGATCGCTGAGACGATCCACTGTCAACAGCATCTGCTCGATCCGTTCCAGGTCCTCGCGATTGAGACTGCGGCTCGAGCGGTTCACGCTGCGATAGTGCATCACGATCCAGATAGGCGCCACGACTACGACGAACAGGATCGAGGGGATACTCATGAATTGCCAGAATTCCATGATGGGGTCCTTTGCCGGCGGCGATCAGGCCTGTTCCTTTTGCTCGTGATCCGGCTGCTGGCCGGTCACCTCGGCACGCAGGCGTTCGAGTTCGCTGTTGATGCGCTCGTCTTCCTGCAGCGCGTCGATCTCGGCGGCGAGGCCCGGGGATACATCACGACCTATATCCATTACCTCGAGCTGGCCTTCCAGATTATCCATCCGCCGTTCGAACGTCGCAAAGCGGTCGAACGCGTCGTCAAGCGCCTCCCGATTCACCTGCCGCTTCACTTTGATTCGCGATTCCACCGTGGCCGTGCGCATCACCATGGCTTTCTGTTTGGCCTTGGCGTCACTCAGCTTCTGCTGCAGTTGCGAGATCTCGGTGTTGAGGTGGGCGACGTGCTCGTCGGTGGCTGCCAGTTCCTCCTCGACCGCGCGCACGTCATCGTCTAGCTCGCGCTTTTCCTGCAGGGCAGCGCGTGCCAGGTCTTCGCGGCCTTTGCGGATAGCCAGGCGCGCCTTCTCTTCCCAATTGGCCGCCTCGTCACGCGTCTGCTCCAGGCGTCGCGCAGCCTGCTTGCGATCGGCGATGACTCGCGCGGACGAGCTGCGGACCTCAACCAGCGTATCTTCCATTTCCTGGATAATCAGCCGGATCATCTTTCCCGGATCCTCGGCGCTGTCAAGCAGCGCGTTGAGGTTGGAATTGATGATGTCCGTCATGCGCGAAAATATACCCATGAGACTGCTCCTTGTATGCCCCGTGTCGGGGTCTATCGCTACGGTGTCGAGCCGTCGATGTGTCGGCTGCTGACCCGGTATTCAGCATAAAAAATGCCAAAAACTATTTTTATCAATAAAAATAATCAGTTAGGAATTTATTAAAACCAACTTCAGTTTATAATAGCCTTTTAAAGCTTTTTTAACCCTAAGAAGTAGTATATTTTACCTTATAAGGCTATATTTACCCTATGCGTACACAGGACAGCATCATCGGTCAGTCCACCGCCCTCGCCACGGCGCTGGAGTGCCTGTCGGATCTCGCGGCCATCAATCGCCCGGTACTTATCGTCGGCGAGCGGGGGACGGGCAAGGAACTGGCAGCAGAAAGGCTGCACTTTCTTTCCCCCCGCTGGGAAGCGCCTTATATCAAGGTCAACTGTGCCGCCATGGCAGAGTCATTGCTGGAGTCGGAACTTTTCGGCCACGAACCGGGCGCATTCACTGGGGCTACCCAGCGCCGTCGCGGCCGATTTGAGCGCGCCGACGGCGGCACACTGTTTCTCGATGAGCTGGCCACGACTTCTGCACGGCTGCAGGAAAAGCTTCTGCGGCTGGTGGAATATGGCGAGTTCGAGCGCCTGGGCGGACAGGAAACCCTGCAGGTCGATGTTCGTGTCATCGCCGCAACCCACGCCGACCTGCCCGCTCTGGCGGCGCAGCACCGCTTCCGCCATGACCTTCTGGATCGCCTGAGCTTCGATGTGCTGCATATCCCTGCCCTGCGCCAGCGCGGGGAAGATATCGAGGAACTGGCGCAGCACTTCGCGGTGCAGATGAGTGCAGAGCTTGGCTGGCCCCTGTTTCCGGGATTCACCAGCAAGGCCCTGACAGCTCTGCTCGCACATTCCTGGCCGGGGAATATCCGTGAACTGAAAAATGCGGTTGAGCGTTCGGTGTATCGCTGGGCGCAACCTGAACAGCCTGTCGACGCAGTGGTGATTGACCCCTTTGCTTCGCCCTTCGGTTCGCCATCACCCGCGGACCACGCTCTTCCGTCACCCGCGCGGGAGGAAACCACGGCGATGGCACCGCGCGCATCAGCCCCTTCACTGCCCCTGGATCTGCGCCGTCATCTGCACGATGAAGAACGCCGACAGGTGGAGGCAAGCCTGGCGAAGAACAGTTACAATCAAAAAAAGGCCGCCGAGGCCTTGAGCCTGAGCTACTATGCGCTACGCGGCCTGGTCCGCAAACACGGCCTTCAAACCCGGAAGCCGCGCCGGGCTGCCTGAAACATTGCACCCAGTAGATCAATCCACAGCCACGACAAGGAGCGCAGCATGGCACTCAGCCTGAAAGACCCTTCGCTGATGCAAACGGGCATCTTCATAAACGGGCACTGGTCCGGGGCCGACAATGGCGACACCTTTGCGGTGGCCAATCCGGTAAATGGTGAGACAATTGCCGACGTTGCCAAGGGCGGCGTAGCCGAGACCCGTCGCGCCATCGAGGCAGCGGATGCAGCGATGAGCCAATGGCGGACCACCCCTGCCAAGGAACGCGCCGACATCCTGCGCGCCTGGTTCGACCTGATGATGGCGAACCAGGAAGATCTCGCACGGATCATGACGGCCGAGCAGGGCAAGCCGCTTACGGAATCCCGCGGCGAAATCGTCTACGGCGCGTCCTACGTGGAATGGTTCGCCGAACAGGCCAAACGCATTAATGGCGACGTGATCCCGGGACCCGCGGGGGACCGCCGCATCGTCTGTATCCGCCAGCCAGTAGGTGTGGTCGCTGCAATCACGCCCTGGAATTTTCCCAACGCGATGATCGCGCGCAAGGCCGCCCCGGCGCTCGCCGCCGGCTGCAGTATCGTCATCAAGCCCGCCACCGAGACACCGCTGTCGGCGTTTGCCATGTGTGAACTCGCCAAACGCGCCGGCGTACCCGACGGGGTGATCAACCTGGTCGCGGGCAGTGCACGGGAGATCGGCGGCGAACTGACCTCCAACCCGATCGTGCGCAAGCTCACCTTTACCGGCTCTACGCCGGTGGGCAAGATGCTGATCGAGCAATGTGCAGCAACAGTCAAGAAAACCTCCATGGAGCTCGGCGGCAATGCGCCCTTTATCGTGTTCGAGGACGCAGACCTTGATGCCGCAGTGCAGGGCGCCATGGTCTCGAAATACCGCAACGCCGGACAGACCTGTGTCTGCTCCAACCGCCTGATCGTGCAGGACAGCATCTACGATGCCTTTGTCGAAAAGCTGGTTAGCGCCTCGCGGGATCTCAAGGTCGGTGACGGCATGGAAGACGGCGTCACTATCGGCCCCCTGGTTAACAAGCAGGCGGCTGAGGACGTCAGCAAGCTGGTGGACGACAGCGTGGCGGCCGGCGCGGGCGTGGCACTTGGTGGCGGCATGCACGAGCTGGGTGGCTGTTTTTACCAGCCCACGGTGCTCACGGATGTCACCGCCGACATGCCGGTTTTCCGCAATGAGATCTTCGGGCCCGTGGCGCCGGTCACGCGTTTCTCAGACGAAGACGAGGCGATCGCATTCGCCAACGACACCGAGCTCGGGCTGGCGTCGTACTTCTACACTCGGGACATCGGCCGCGTATGGCGGGTCGGAGAAGCCCTTGAATATGGCATCGTCGGCATCAACGAGGGACTCATCTCCAATGCCATGGCGCCCTTTGGCGGCGTAAAGGAGTCCGGCTCCGGCCGCGAGGGCTCAGTTTATGGTATCGATGATTACGTCGAGATCAAGTACATGCTGATGGGCGGCCTGTCACGCTGAAGAGCGCAGCACCGGGCCGGGGCCTGCACGTACCCGGCCCGGGACTTCTACCGGAGCACCGCGATGCTCAGTCTGCTGTTCGTCTTTAGCAGAGCAGACCGCGACTGACTCCTTTACGACACCACCGCCCCCGACGACAAGCTTCAGTGCAGGTCTTCAGCCCGGAACCGGGTGGCCGAGACCGTCGGCGACATGGATGTCGCCGCCGAGCCCTCACGGATGAGTTCACGGCGTGTCTCGGCCACCCGGTTCCGGGCTGAGGACCGGACTACGAAGCTCCCAGAACCTCAAGCCAGTGTCCGCTCCAACGCCGTTCGCCACGAATCCTGTCGCTTGCGACGCGCCGGCGCCGACATCGATACCCGGAAATCATCCCCCGCCTGCCAGATACGCTGGATATCACGCGTTCCCTTCCAGATACCTACACCCACACCGGCGAGATAACAGGCGCCAGCTACCGTCGTCTCTATCAGCCTGGGTCGAATCAGCTTGCGGCCGAGGACATCCGCCTGAATCTGCATAAGCAGATTGTTCGCCGAAGCGCCGCCATCAACCCGCAGCGGTCGCATCCGACGACCGAGATCCTTCTCCATCGCCAGCAGGATGTCGGCGTTCTGCAGCGCCATGGCATCGAGCGTCGCGCGTGCAATGTGACCGCGCTGTGTGCCGCGAGTCAATCCGCATATCAGCCCGCGCGCGTCCGGCGCCCAGTGCGGCGCACCGAGGCCGGTCAGCGCCGGCACGAATTCCACCCCACCGTGATTCTCGACTTCGCGGGCCATTGCCTCGATCTCCCCGGCCTTGCGGATCATCTTCAGGCCGTCGCGCAGAAACTGCACCGCTGCCCCGCAGATAAAGGCGCCGCCCTCCAGGGCATAAACGGGCTTGCCCTGCTCACCCAGCTGCCAGGCCACGGTAGTCAGCAGCCCGGAGTGCGATTGCAGGCGCTCGGCGCCGGTGTTCATGACGATAAAAGAACCGGTACCGAAGGTACATTTTGCGTCGCCGACGCCGAAACAGGCCTGGCCGAACAGCGCCGCCTGCTGGTCGCCCGCTGAGCCGGCAATGGGAATACCATCGGGCAGACCCGGCACGCCGCGGGTGCGTCCCAGTTCGCCGGCGCAGGGCCGAATCGCCGGGAGGATCTCCGCGGGCACCTCGAACAGATCCAGCAGTCGGCTGTCCCAGGACAGATCCTTGAGATTCATCAACGAGGTTCTGGCGGCATTCGACACGTCCGTGACGTGATTCTCGCCACCGCTGAGCCGCCATATCAGATAGCTGTCCACGGTACCGGCGGCGACCCGCCCGGCCTTGAGTTTTGGCGCAATCCGCGGCGTGTTGCGCAGCAGCCAGCGGAACTTGCTGGCGGAAAAATAGGGATCCAGGACGAGACCGGACTTGCCCTGCACCAGCTTTTCATGCCCCGCAGCCTTCAGGCTTTCACAGAACTCGGTGGTGCGTCGGCACTGCCAGACCACGGCATCATTCAGCGCTTCGCCGGTCTGACGATCCCAGAGCAGCGATGTCTCCCGCTGGTTAGTTATCCCGATCGCACTGATGTCGCTGCCGCGGCATTTCGCACGGCGCAACACACCGCGAATACCCTTGAGCACCGACTGCCAGATGTCATCAACGCGGTGGCTGACCCAGCCGGGCTTTGGATACAGTTGCTCGAATTCGTTGTTGACGCTCGCGCAAAGCGAGCCATCTGCCGTCATCAGCGCGACGGTCGTGCCCGTCGTACCCTGGTCAATTGCTAGGATATAGTCAGCCATGTCAGGTTCCGTAGCCTTCCACCGCCTTGATCTCGAGAAAATCGGTAAAGCCATGCGCGCCCCATTCACGGCCATTACCCGACTGCTTGAAGCCACCAAACGGCACGTCGTAGCCGCCAGACGCACCATTGATATGAATGTTGCCCGCGCGGATGCGCGACGCGATCTTTCGTGCATGATCGATGTCACCACTCTGCACGAAGCCGGCAAGACCATACGGCGTATCGTTGGCGATACGGATAGCCTCCTCCTCACTGCTGTAGGGGATGATCACCAGTACCGGCCCGAAGATTTCTTCCCTTGCAATGGTCATGTCATTGTTGACGTCGGAAAAAACCGTCGGCCTGACAAAGTAACCGGTGTCCATGCCCTCCGGTTTACCGGGACCCCCGGCAATCAGTCTGGCACCTTCATCCATACCCTTCTGGATCAGGGACTGCACGCGCTCGTACTGCAGCTGTGAAACCAGCGGCCCCATCTGCGTACCGGGCTCCGAGGGATTACCGATAACAACTTTCTCAGCGACTTCCCGCGCCACAGCCTCCGCATCAGCGAGCCTGGCTGCGGGCACCAGCATGCGCGACGGCGCATTGCAGGACTGCCCGGTATTAAGAAACATGCCACGCACGCCCTGCTTTACCGCAGCGGCGAAGTCGGCATCCTCAAGGATTATGTTCGGCGACTTGCCGCCGAGTTCCTGCGTCACGCGTTTGACCGAAGGCGCCGCGTTCTGTGCGACAAGCGAGCCCGCACGTGTGGATCCTGTGAAGGACATCATGTCGATATCGGGATGCTGCGACAGCAGCGTGCCCACACCGGGCCCGTCGCCATTCACCAGGTTGAAGACACCGGCGGGAACGCCGGCCTCGTGCATGACCTCGGTCCACAGCCACGCCGACAAGGGGGCTATTTCACTGGGTTTGAGAATGACCGCGCAACCCACGGCGAGCGCCGGCGCGACTTTGCAACCGATCTGGTTCATCGGCCAGTTCCAGGGCGTGATCAGGCCGCAGACACCGATCGCTTCCTTGAACACGCGATTGGCGCCGAGATCCTCCTCGAAAGGAAACTCACGCAGTACACGGGCTGCCTCCTGTAGGTGGCCGAGGCCGGTGTGCGCCTGCGCTTTTTCCGCCAGCGTGATGGGCGCACCCATTTCCTCGCTTACTGCAGCGGCGATATCCTGATACCGCTTTTTGTACACAGCCGCGCAGGATTCGAGTAATTCGACACGCTCTTCCCGGGACGTCTGCGAGTAGCTGCCAAACGCCCTGCGAGCGGCCTCCACGGCGCGGTTCACGTCTGCCTCGCCGCCCAGGGAAATCTGTGCACAAACTTCCTCTGTCGCCGGATTGATCACGTCAAAGGGATTGGCGGTCGCCGGGTCCACCCACTCGCCATCGATGTAGAACTGTGTGTAATCGCGCATAAAGCTCTCCGTTTATTTATCAGCTCTTGTCGGTAGCAGTGTAGCATCGCCGCCCCGCGGCAACAGCCGCCTCCCGCGTGGCGAACAGGTAGTTCGCGTGTCGCCGGGGGCGGATAAAGTTGCTTGCAGCGCGCCGGTGATTGCAACACACTTTGCTCCTTAACAGCACCTGCAAGGACATCAGACGCAATGAACATGGATATCGGCAGCGACGAAATGACTCTGTTTCGCGACATGGCGCGACGCGCCTTCGAACATGAGATATCGCCCCACTACGATACCTGGGAAGAGGAGCGCATGGTCCCCCGGGAACTGTGGAGTACCCTGGGCGCCGCGGGTCTGCTCTGCCCCGATGTGGATGAGGCCTATGGCGGTGCCGGCACCACCCCGCAGGTCACCCTGGCGATGATCGAGGAACTTTCGCAGATGGGTTTTGGCGGCTTCGCCAGCGGCTATGGCATCCACTCGAATATCGTCGCCCCTTACCTCATACACCACGGCAGCGAATCGCAGAAGCAACAGTGGCTGCCGCGCATGGTTAGCGGAGAAGCAGTGGGGGCTCTGGCCATGACAGAACCCGGCGCCGGCTCTGACGTACAGGCCATCCGCACAAACGCCGTGCGCGATGGCGAAGAGTGGATACTCAATGGCTCGAAGATCTTCATCACCAACGGCATACACGCAGATCTGGTGCTGGTCGCTGCAATCACGGACCCGGGCAAGGGTGCGAAAGGCACCTCACTGTTTCTGGTAGACGCGAACCTGCCCGGCTTTGACAAGAGCCGCAAGATCGACAAGATCGGCCAGCACGCCTCGGACACGGCGCAGCTGTTTTTCCAGGATGTGCGCCTGCCCGCAGATGCGCTGCTCGGTGAGCTGAATCGCGGCTTCATCATCATGATGCAGGAGCTGCCTCGTGAGCGCCTGGGCATAGCCGCGCAGGCCGTCGCCTCGGCAGAGGGAGCCCTTGCGCTCACGGTAGATTACGTCGCCGAACGCAAGGCCTTCGACCAGCCCATAGCCAGTTTCCAGAACACACGCTTCAAGCTGGCGGATGTGAAAACGGAAATCGCCCTCAACAGGGCGTTATACGAGCAGTGCGCCGAGGAATACAGCCGGGGCGAGCTGACGGCAGACAAGGCGGCAATGCTCAAGCTTGCCTCGTGCGAAATGCAGTGCAGCACCATCGACGAATGCCTGCAGCTTTTCGGTGGCTACGGCTACACCAGCGAGTACCCGATTTCACGTTTTTACACCGATGCGCGCATTCAGCGCATCTACGGCGGCACATCGGAGATTATGCGCGAGCTGGTTGCCCGCAGCCTGCTCGGGCGCTGACGTCCTGTAAATCAAGCCCCGAACGTGGCCGGGGCTTCAGGCAATGACGCCCTGGGCACGCAGCTCGGCAAGCTCCACGTCGCTGAGCGACAGAACGCCCTGCAGGATTTCCTCGTTGTGACTGCCCACCTCACCGCCCGGCCATTCCGTGCGTCCGGGTGTCGTCCCTAGTCGGGGCATGATGGCCGGAATCTTCAGGGGCCTGCCGTTGATCTCCACCTGCTCGAACATCCCCCGCGCCTGGTAATGCGGATCTGCCAGCATGTCCGCCACGCTGTAGATGGGACCGACCGGCACCCTGGCCTCCTCCAGTTGCGAGATGACCTCTGAGGCAGCACGCCGCTGGCACCAGTCCGCCAGGGCCGCGTCAATTTCCGCCTGGTGTACGAGGCGCCCGGCGTTGACCGCCATGGCCGGATTCTCGGCCATGTCCGGACGTCCCGCCACAGTCATGAGCCGTCGGAAGATCGAGTCACCATTGCCGCCGATGATCACATGTTTGCCGTCGCGGCAGGTGTAGGTGTTGGTCGGGACGATGCCGGTGATCGTCGTGCCAGCGGGTTCGCGCACGACACCGGCGCCGTCGTACTCGGGCACCATGCCCTCCATAAGGTTGAACACGGATTCGTAGAGCGCGACATCGATGGTCTGGCCATTGTCGTCACGGTGGCGCTGTATGACTGCCAGCGCAATCCCGAGCGCTGCGTGGATAGCAGACAGCGTGTCGCCCATTGAGATATTCGGGCGCACCGGTGGCTGCCCCGGCTCACCGTTGATGTAGCGGAATCCTCCGAAGCCCTCGGTGACCGAGGCATAACCCGGCTTGTCAGAGTAAGGGCCATCCTGCCCGTACCCGGATATGCGCGCGTAGATCAGGCGGGGATTGCGCTCCCTGACCACGTCCGGACCCAGGCCCCAGCCTTCCATGGCCCCCGGGCGGAAGTTCTCCACCAGCACATCGGCATCGTCGAGTAGCCGCAGCGCGAGTTCCCGACCCCGGGGGGACTTCAGATCCAGGGTCACGCTCTTCTTGTTGCGACCGAGGCTGCGGTACCACAGCGATGCACCGTCGCGGACCTCGCGCCAGCCGCGGATGGGGTCACCGCCGGGAGGCTCCACCTTGATGACCTCGGCCCCGAAGTAGGCGAGGATCGTTCCCGTGAAAGGCCCGGCCAGCAGTTGCCCGAGTTCGATTACCCGCAGGCCGTCCAGTGGCCTCGCTGCGTCTTTCAAAGCTCTTCTCCTGTTTGAGTTGCCTGCCAAGTGTATCGCGTGTCGGGAGTATCAGAAATCAGTGGTAATCATCGTCGAGTGGGTTCGCGCTGCGAGCACATTGAAAACGTCATCCGCCGCCTCCTCGCAGAATCGAATCGGTAAACCGACCGTGCCTGCCGGGTTTCGTCGCGGATACGGCTGGACTCGACAGCAGCAATCAGTCTGCTAAAGTGCCGTTAAGTCCCCATCATCGGAGAGTAACTACCCATGCTGACCATCATCAGACGCCACTGTCGCACGACCCTTCTCGCGACTGCTTTCATCGTCACGCCCGCAGTTCTTGCGCACTCTGTCAAAGACGAGCCCATGCAGTCCTACCGACAGTCCATTTTCGCCCTTATCGGCATGAACTTCGGCCCGATTGCCGCCATGGTCAAGGGCGATATCCCCTGGGACCAGGATTCAATGCAGGGCTATGCCGACGATCTGGATGACATCGTCGACCTGGACCTGATTCGTGGCTTCGCGCCCGGTTCTGAAAAAGGAACGACCCGCGCCAAGCCGGAAATCTGGGACAACATGGACGACTTCGAATCAAAGCTTGATGACCTGCGCGATGCCGCCGCTTCTCTCGACGAGGCGGTGGAAGGCGGCGACCGCAAAAACATTGCAAA
>JBHEPQ010000109.1:0-2877 GCA_046260215.1 Chromatocurvus sp. | reverse complement strand
GAGTGGGGCGACCAGCGCAGAATGATGCGGGCAAGCTGCGCCCGGGTGATGCCGATGAAGGCGTCGGGTTCTGCTTCTGCCAGGCAGGTTTTCAGCGGTTTCATACCAATGCCCGGGTCGATCAACACCGGGACAATGCCTGCCTTGAACAGCGCAAAAAACAGCGCGAAGAAATCCAGCCCGGGCGGTACCATCAGAGCGACGCGGGCACCGCGCTGAATCCCGTAATTGAGCAGCCCGCGTGCGTAGCTATCGCTCAGCGCATCGAGCTCGGCATAGCTGGCGCTGCGGTACTGCACCGTGCCGTTGCGCACACCCACGGGGTAATGAATCGCCGGGCTGTGTGGCTGTTGGCGCGCCTGCTCGACCAGGGCAGCCGCAACATTGCAGGGGCCGTCGATTTTCGCCTCAGTATGCAGCGGATCGGTCATTGCCAGAGGTCAGGAAGGTTTCGATCCGGTCCAGCAGCGGCTCGCCGCCATCCTCGAGTACATAGTGTCCACAATCCGCCAGGGGATGGCACTGTGCGTCCGGCAGGTAGCGCTGCCAGACGCGATAAAAGCTCTGGTCGAAGACGAAATCCCTGAGCCCCCATACCAGTAACGTCGGCGTCTCTGTGAATCGATGCAGCTGGGCCGCTGTCCCGGCGACCAGGTCATAAGCGCGGTCTTCGGGCTTGAGCGGAATGTCCTGCACAAAGCGCAGGGTGGCGATGCGGTTTTTCCAGCTGTTGTAGGGGCCCGTGTAAGCCGCGCGCACTGCCTTGCTGACCGGCTTTTTGAAGGCGATCCAGGCGGCCATCGCGGAGAACGCATTCATGCCGCGAACGAGAACTGCACCCAGGCGCGTGCGGCCAGCAAGCCACAGGGCAAAGGGGAACCTTTTTTCCGCGGGCAGGGGAAAAGCCGCAGTATTGAGGATTACGCAGCGTTCTATCCGATGGGCGCGCGGAGCGGCCCAGCCAAAGCCGATCATACCGCCCCAGTCGTGTGCAATCAGCGACAGAGGCGCTTCCTCTTCAACGTTATCGCTAACGTTATCACCAACGTTATCGCCAACGGTAGCGCGCACCAGCGCGTCAAGATCAGAGATCCGCTGCGCCAGATGATAGTCATACTCTGCATCCCCTGGCTTATCGGACAGACCGCAACCAATGTGATCCGGCACGATACAGCGATAGCGATCGCGCAGGCGCAGCACCAGATTGCGATAGTAGAAAGACCACGTCGGATTGCCGTGCAGCATGAGCAGCACCGGCGCGTCCCGGGGTCCTTCATCGATATAGTGCATGCGCTGCCCGTTGATGGTCAGCCAGCGCGATGTGAACGGATACAGGCCTGCCGGCGGGTGGTAGCTGGCCTGATGCGGCTGTGCCGTGGTCTCGACCATTGATCGTTACCAGACCACCTCTGCCATGGCACAGTTGAGTCCCGAGCCGATACCAAGCAGCGCAACCCGGTTCCCCGCCTGCAGTTTGCCTGCCTCGGCCACCCTGCTCAGCACTATCGGCACCGAAGCCGGGCCGACATTGCCCATGTGCGGGTATATTGCGTGCACTCTGGCAGGGTCCAGACCGAGCAGCTCGACCAGTGACTCCGTGTGCACCTTGCTCACCTGGTGGATAACAAACTGATCCATTTCATCTGCGGCCCAGCCGAAGGTTGAGCGTGCCGCGGCAAAGGTTTCAGCGGCGAGCTCCAGCCCGGCGCCGAGCAGGCCGCGCGTGTCGGTATGCATGCGTTCCATGTTGCCCTGGCACAGCTCGTTGTACCGGGTCGCGGCGCGCGTCACGCTGCCGCGGTAGGTGTGAGCGTCGGGCGCCAGTTCACGGCGCGCCAGGATCATCGCCGCGCTGCCTGAGCCAAGCGTGAGGGACGCAAATTCGGCGCGGAACTGTGCCTCTTCCACGTCTGGAGCGAGTAAGCGTGCGATGGTGGCTTCGATCAGCGGTCGACTGGATTCACCGTCAACGATCAGGGCGTAGTCCAGCTCATTACGCTCGATCATGCGCGCCGCGATGTCCATGCCATTGAGAAACCCCAGGCAGGCGTTGGCAACATCAAAGTTGATGCAGTCAGCTGCGAGGCCGAGGTTGCCGTGTACCATGCAGGCGGTCGAGGGCTCAAGGAAGTCCCGGGACACCGACGTGTTGATGATCAGACCGATGCGTGAGCGATCGATACCACTGCGCGTAATAGCCTCTTCAGCGGCCAGCGTGGCTGCATCGGAGGGGCGCGTATTTTCGTCCCACAGGCCTCGAGAGCGTATTCCCGAAATTTCCTCCAGCAGGTTTTCACGGATACCCAGGCGGTCCATCGTCGGTTTCAGGCGCTGCGCGATGTCATGCGAGCTCAGGCTGATGGGCGCGTCCACCGCGACCGGGGCCTCTAAAACGACATTCTCGAAATGCATGGGGGATAACTCCTGCTGCGCGTCATGGTTGGGCCTGCTGGGGGTCTGCAGCGCGTGGTGGGTTGCACATCCGGGATGCTTTAATCCACAGGCCCGTACAGGCCGCGTATTGTAGCGAAGTTAGCGAAGTTAGCGAAGTTAGCGAAGCTGCGGAAGTCAGCGCCGCCACCTGCCCCCTATGCCACGGATCAGCGCGGTTATGGGTCACCAGCGGAAATCGCTATTGGGGAGATGCCCACACAGCTCGATCAGAGCCGGCAGCGCAGGCTAAGAGTACTAGCGTGCCGACAGCACTCGCTGCAGGCCCGCGTGGCCCACCACTGACAGTCAGAGCGGGTAATGATAGTAACGTCCGGAGTACCTCGGCAGTTGCGTATATTTCGAATTCAGGAACTCGACGACATCAATCAGTTGCGCGACCGTCATGGTCCCGGTGAAATCTGGCATCGGCGAAACCGGCCCTTC
>JBHEPQ010000072.1:0-10580 GCA_046260215.1 Chromatocurvus sp. | reverse complement strand
TGATCGCGTGTCGGTGCCGGCTCGGTCACCGACGTGCAGCCCTGCGCGTAAAGCCCGGCCAGCAGCAGACAGGACTTGACCTGGGCACTGGCGATCGGCATCGGGTAATGAATACCGCGCAGCCCGCTGCCGGCGTCGACCTGCAGCGGCGGTCGCTCGCCCTCGGCGGCCGTGATGTGGGCCCCCATGAGACCCAGCGGCAGCATGACGCGCCCCATGGGCCGCCGGCGCAGTGAGGCGTCGCCGGTAAGCCTGCTGGAGAACGGCTGCCCCGCCAGCAGACCGCTGAGCAGCCGCATGCTGGTACCCGAGTTGCCCATATCCAGTTCCGAGCCGGGCGCCTGCAATCCCCGAAGACCGACACCGCTGACAGTGATCTCGCCGCGGTTGGGCCCGCTAATATCAACCCCGAGGGCGCGCAAGGCGCCCACGGTGGCCAGGGCATCCTCACCCTCGAGAAAGCCACGTATGCGCGAGACACCCTCGGCGACGGACGCCAGCATGACCGTGCGGTGGGACATCGATTTGTCACCGGGCACCCGGACCTCACCGCTGATAGTGCCACCGGGAAACAGCTTGAATTCCATAGCTCTGCGTTCCTGCGATCAGGACGGGCGGCGCGTCGACAACAACGCTGAAAAGCCGTCCCGCGCGGTTTTTGCCGCCGTGAATGTCTGCAGCAGCGAATCGCCGTCGCCGGCGTCGATCGCTGCACGAAGCATGCTGAGATGTTGCGCGAAATCGTCGATAGCTTCCAGCAGGGCCTCGCGGTTGGCAAGCGCCACGTCGCGCCACATGACCGGATCGCTGGAGGCAATACGCGTGAAGTCCCGGAACCCGCCCGCGGCAAAGCGGAAGATGTCGTCACAGTGCGGCGAGCGGGCGAGCGTGTCCACAAGACCGTAGGCAAGCACATGCGGCAGATGGCTGGTAGCGGCCAGTACGCGATCATGCTCATGCACCTGCATGCAGACCACGCTGGCGCCGGCGGACTCCCAGAGCGCGCTGACGGCCGCCGTGGCGGCCGGGGAGGTGTTATCGGCGGGCGTCAGGATGGTGAGGTGATCCCGGAACAGGTCGGCCCTGGCAGCTGCTACCCCGCTGCGTTCAGACCCCGCAATCGGGTGACCCAGTACCACGTTGGCCGGCACAGCGCCGTGCTGCGCGAGCATGCGCGCCTGCAATCCACCCTTGACGCTTGCGACATCGGTAATGATGGCGTGCGATCCGCTCTGCCCGGCCTGCTGCGTCAGCGTCGCGAGCAGATCTGCAGCCGCCACCGTCGGGACGCACAGCACGATCACATCCGCCTGCGCCAGCGCTTCCCGGGGGGAATCCAGTGCACGATCGATCACGCCGCGGGCGAGGCCATCATTGAGTGCATCGATACTGCTGTCGCAGGCCAGCAGCTCGCGCACGGCACCGGCTTCGCGCAGCGCCAGAGCCAGTGAGCCACCAATCAGCCCCAGGCCGACGATGGCTACCACGGGCAAGTGCACGTCAGCTTCTGCAGAGACAGGCATTCACAGAACCGCCCGCGGGTAGGATCCGAGTGGCTTCAGCAATATGGATTGTTCCTCGAGTTCGTCGAGAATCCTGCGGATATTGGCGTCCTGGATATGCCCCTCGAACTCTATGAAAAAAACGTAGGCCCATTTTTCGGTGCGCGAGGGCCGGGTGTCAATGCGCGTCAGGCTGACACCGCCGCGGCGGAACGGATCGAGCAGCGCGAACAGCGCCCCCGGCTTATTGCGGGCGGAAACGATAATGGAGCTCTTGTCCCGACCGCTGGGCGGTACTTCGGCACGCCCGATGACGATGAATCGCGTGGTGTTGTCGTCGGAATCCTCGATGTGCTCCGCCAGTGATTCCAGGTGATAGACCTCCGCGGCCATCTCCCCCGCTACCGCCGCCACGCCCGGCATGCCCGCCGCCATGCGTGCGGCCTCGCCATTGCTGCTGACCGACTGCCGTTCGACACCGGGCCAGTGCCGGTCGAGCCAGTTGCGACACTGGGCCAGCGCCTGCTGGTGAGCACAGATACGGGTAACGTGGGCCGCGTCGGTGTGCGGCGCCACCAGGAGGTGGTGGGCGATCCGCAGCTCCACTTCGCCGGCAATGTGCAGCGGTGAGTCGATAAAGCTGTCCAGCGTGTGGCTGACCATGCCCTCGGTGGAATTCTCTACCGGTACCACGCCGTAGTTGCAGTTGCCGGAGGCGACCTGGGCAAAGACAGACTCTATGGTGGTCTGCGGCACACAGACCGCACCGTGGCCGAAATGCTTGAGCGCCGCGGCCTGGGTGAACGTTCCCTCAGGTCCCAGGAAGGCGACCTGCAGCGGCTTTTCCAGCGCCAGGCAGGCCGACATGAGTTCCCGGAAAATGAAGGCGACGGTTTCGCCCTCCAGGGGCCCCTCGTTACGCTCGATGATGCGCTGCAGCACCTGCGCCTCGCGCTCCGGACGGTAGTAGGAAACCTCGGCAGCCGTGTCGGCCTCTCCGCGCTCACGCGCCGTCTGCAGCTCCGCCAGCTTGATGTCGGCCACCCGCTGGGCGCAACGCGCCCGCCGGTTGATCAGCGCCTGAATATCGTTATCGATGGCATCGATGGCGGCGCGCACTTCCTGCAGATCGCGTTCATCTGTCATGCCGTATCAGCCATGCTTCATTGACCCTGCGCTATTAACCCGATTTTTATGCACCATGCTTTCGTTAACCCTGCTGTTATTAACCCCGCTTTACACCACCCTGCGCTGTTAACCAGAGCGCCGCTCGAAATCGCCCATGAATTCGACCAGCGCATCCACGGACGCCTGTGGCACCGCGTTGTACAGGCTCGCGCGCATGCCACCCACCGAGCGGTGTCCCTTCAGGTTGAGCAATCCGGCCGCCGTGGCCTGTTGCAGAAAGCGTGCATCAAGCGCCGCATCGGCGAGAGCAAACGGCACGTTCATCAGCGACCGGCATTCCCGCGCCACCGGATTGCTGTAGAACGCACTGCCGTCAATGGCATCGTAGAGCGTCTGCGCCTTGCGTCGGTTTACAGCTGCCATAGCGTCAAGGCCGCCGCCCGCTTCCAGCCAGTCAAAGACCAGCGCCGCCAGGTACAGGGCAAAGGTCGGGGGCGTGTTGTACATCGAGCCATTATCGCTCGCCAGCGTCCAGTTCAGCATCGACGGACAGCTGTCGCGCGCCCGGCCGAGTAACTCGCGATGCACGATCACCAGCGTCAGGCCGGCCGGACCGATATTTTTCTGCGCCCCGGCATAGATCACGCCAAGGCGTGACACATCGAGGGGGCGCGACAGCAGCGTCGATGACATGTCGGCCACCAGTGGCGGACCCACCCGCGGTATGTCGGGAAACTCAACGCCACCGATTGTCTCATTCGGGCAGTAATGCAGGTAAGCAGCATCCTGCCGACACCGCCAGCTGTCGCGCGCCGGGATATCGGCGTAGTTCGCGTCCGCGCTGCTCGCAACGACCGCCACGTCGGCGAAGTGCTCTGCCTCGGCAATCGCTTTCACTGACCAGTGGCCGGTATCGACATAGTCCACCGGCGCGCCGGCCGGCACCAGGTTCAGCGGCACCGAGGCGAACTGGGTGCTGGCGCCACCCTGCAGGAACAGCACGGCATAGTCATCCGGGATCTGCAGCAGCCGGCGCAGGCAGTTCTCGGCTCCCTCGACCACGCCCATGACCTCTGGGGAACGATGGCTCATCTCCATGAAGGACAGGCCGCGTCCCTGCCACTCCAGCATATCCCTGCGGGCCTGCTCGAGCACCTCGACCGGCAGCGCTGCCGGCCCCGCGCAGAAGTTGTGCAGCCTGGCCATCAGCTTGATACCCCGTCGCCCGCCGCCGGTTGCGCTGCGCCGGCATCATTCATCGCTGTCTCCCGGCACATCCAGGACGGCATCCGGCTCATCGATGGGCGCGACCCGCACCAGCTTTTCGTCCTTCTTGGTGCGCACGATGCGCACGCCCTGGGTATTGCGACTGAGAACGGACACTTCATCGCCCCGCGTGCGCACCAGCATGCCCATGTTGGAAATCAGCATCAGCTGGTCGCCGTCGAACACCTGCGTCGCACCGACCATGTCGCCATTGCGGGAGGAGGTCGCCATGGCAATCACACCCTTATTGCCGCGCCCCTTGGTCGGGAAATCCGCGACCTCGGTGCGCTTGCCGAAGCCGTTCTCGCTCACGGTGAGGATTCGACCCCCGTCGCGGGGAATGACCAGCGAGATAAGCTGATGCCCCGCGCCCAGGCGGATACCGCGCACGCCGCGGGCCGTCCGACCCATGGGCCGTACATCCTCCTCCCGGAAGCGAGCGACCTTGCCTTCGCTGCTGAACAGCATGACCTCACAGTTGCCGTCGGTGATAGCAGTGCCCAGGAGAACGTCGCCCTCATCCAGCTCCAGCGCACGCAGGCCGACGCTGCGCTGGCGCGCAAAGTTCTCCAGCGGGGTTTTCTTCACCGTGCCACCGGCGGTGGCCATGAAGATGAAGTGGCCCGACGTGTACTTCTCCACCGGGAGGATGGATGTGACCCGCTCACCCGGCTCCAGCGGCAGCAGGTTGACCATGGGTCGGCCCCGGGACCCGCGCCCGGCGAGGGGAATCTGGTAGACCTTGAGCCAGTACACCTTGCCCAGGTTGGAGAAGCACAGAATGGTGGCGTGGGTACTGGCAATCAACAGATGCTCGACGAAGTCCTCATCCTTGACCGACAGCGCCGTGCGGCCCATCCCGCCGCGCTTCTGCGCCTGGTAATCCGACAGTGGCTGGGTCTTGGCATAGCCACCGTGGGAGATGGTGACCACGCGGTCCTCCTCGGTGATCAGGTCCTCGACCGTCAGGTCGTGCTGGGAGGCGGTGATCTCCGTGCGGCGCTCGTCGCCGAACTCGGTGACCATGTCCGCCAGTTCCTCGCGGATTACCGTCAGCAGGCGATCGAAATCCTCGAGAATATCCAGGTAATCGGCAATCTCCGCCAGCTTTTCCTGGTATTCGTTGAGCAGCTTCTCGTGCTCCAGCCCCGTCAGCCGGTGCAGGCGCAGCTCGAGGATGGCCTGAGCCTGGGCGGGTGACAGCCGGTAGTCGCCGTCGTGCAGGCCGAACTGCGCCGCGAGCTCGTCGGGCCTGCAGGCCTCGGCACCCGCACGTTCGAGCATGCTCATGACATCACCGGGAGGCCAGGTGCGCTCGAGCAGGCGCTCCTTCGCCTCAGCCGAGCTCGGTGACGCCTTGATCAGTTCGATGATCGGATCGATGTTGGCCAGTGCAATCGCCAGCCCCTCCAGGATATGCCCGCGCTCCCGCGCCTTGCGCAGCAGGTATACCGTGCGCCGGGTGACCACCTCGCGGCGGTGGCGGATAAAGGCCTGCAGTATCTCCTTGAGATTCAGCAGTTTCGGCTGGCCATCCACCAGCGCCACCATGTTGATGCCGAACACCGTCTGCAGGTTGGTCTGTGCGTACAGATTGTTGAGAACCACATCGCCGATCTCACCCCGGCGCAGTTCGATCACCACCCGCAGGCCATCCTTGTCGGACTCGTCCCGCAGTTCGCTGATGCCCTCGATTTTCTTTTCCTTGACCAGTTCGGCGATGCGCTCGATCAGGCGTGCCTTATTCAGCTGGTAGGGCAGCTCGTGAATGATGATGACATCCCGACCGCGCTTCTCCTCATGAATGACCTCGGCCCGGGCACGCACGTAGACCCTGCCCCGACCCGTGCGATAGGCCTGAATGATGCCGGCGCGGCCGTTGATGATGGCGGCGGTGGGGAAGTCGGGGCCCGGAATATGCTCCATGAGTTCATCGACGGTGATCTCCGGATTTCTCATCAGCGCCAGGCAGCCGCTGATCACCTCGTTCAGGTTGTGCGGCGGGATGTTGGTCGCCATGCCCACGGCGATGCCCGAGGAACCGTTGATCAGAAGGTTGGGCACGCGCGCCGGCAGGACGGCGGGGATGCGTTCGGTGCCGTCGTAGTTGTCGACGAAATCCACCGTCTCCTTGTCGAGATCCGACAGCATGGAATGGGAAATCTTCTGCATGCGGATTTCGGTGTAGCGCATGGCGGCGGCAGAGTCACCATCGATGGAGCCGAAGTTGCCCTGCCCGTCCACCAGCATGTAGCGCATGGAGAATTCCTGAGCCATGCGGACGATGGTGTCGTACACCGCGGAATCGCCGTGGGGGTGGTACTTACCAATGACGTCACCGACTACACGGGCCGACTTCTTGTACGGCTTGTTCCAGTCGTTGTTGAGTTCGTTCATGGCAAACAGGACGCGCCGATGAACCGGCTTGAGGCCGTCGCGCACGTCCGGCAGTGCGCGCCCCACGATGACGCTCATGGCGTAATCGAGGTAGGACTGCTTTAGCTCGTCCTCAATATTGACCGGCGAGATTTCCCTGGCGATATCACCCATAAATCAGACATTCCCTGTGCGCGACTGGCTGAGCAGAACCGCGCTGTCACGCGGCAAAAAATACCGACGTATGAGAGGCAGATGGAGTTGCCTTCACGGCCCGCTTGCAAGCCTGCCAGTATACGGCTTGCCGGTGCTTTTCGCCATGTTTTTAACCACTTACACGCGCCGGTGAGGGGAAGGCGGAGATTAGCGGTTATACTGTGCGCTCATTACGTCGCCGTGCCGGCAAAAGACGCGTTGCAACGGCTGCGGCGTTAGCGCTGGAGCATGTAATGTGTAACGTGTTTTTAAACGTGTTTTTAAACGTCTTGTGTAACGTGTAGAGGCAGGGCCCAGCATGCAGGACATTGCCGCAAGCGCCGATCTGGTGATCCACCCGCAGTGGGTCATTCCGATCGAACCGGAGGGTCAGGTACTCGACAACACCAGCGTGGTGGTGGATCGGGGGCGCATCGTGGCGCTGCTCGATCGCGACCGGGCACGCGGGATCGAGACCGCCCACCACGTTGACCTCCCGGGGCAGGTGCTGTTGCCCGGTCTGGTCAACGCGCACGGCCACGGCGCCATGTCGCTGCTGCGCGGCTATGCCGATGACCTGCCGCTGATGCCCTGGCTTGAAGACCACATCTGGCCGGCCGAAACGCGTCACGTCGACGCCGCGTTCGTACGCGACGGCGTGCGTCTGGCGATCGCCGGGATGCTGCGCAGCGGCACCACAACCTGCAGCGATATGTATTTCTTCCCTGAGCAGGCAGCCAGTGAGTACCGCAGCGCGGGCATGCGTGCCCAGATCGCGTTTCCGATTTTCGAATTCCCGTCTGCCTGGGGCTCGGGCCCGGATGACTACATCGCCAGGGGCCTCTCGCTGATCGACGAGTATCGTCACGCCGAACTGCAGGACGTTGTCTTTGGTCCGCATGCTCCCTACACCGTTGCGGAGGCGACCCTGGCGCGGGTCGCGACGCTTGCCGCGGAGCTCGACATCGGCGTGCACATCCACCTGCACGAGACGGCTGCCGAGGTTCTGCAGGCGGTGGAAAGCGGCGGCGAGCGCCCCATCGACAGCCTGCACCGCATCGGCCTGCTGGGGCCGCGCACGCAGTGCGTGCACATGACCGATATCAGCGATGGAGATATCGCCCTGCTCGCCGAGACCGGCAGTCACGTGGTGCACTGCCCCCACTCGAACATGAAACTGGCGTCTGGAACCTGCCCTGTGGCACAGGTCCTGGCCGCCGGCGTCAATGTCGCACTGGGCACCGACAGCGCCGCCAGCAACAACAGCCTCAACCTGTTCCTCGAGATGCGCAGCGCCGCCCTGCTGGGCAAGCTGGCAGCCCGCGATCCCGCGGCGCTGCCCGCGGCGCAGGTGCTGAGCATGGCAACGCTGGGCGGTGCCCGCGCACTGGGCATGGAGCATCGGATCGGCAGTCTGCTGCCCGGCAAGGAGGCCGACATGATCGCCGTCGACCTGAGCGGCAGCGCTACGCAACCGGTCTACAATCCGGTTTCACAGCTGGTCTATGCCTGCACCGGGGCTGAAGTCACGCACAGCTGGGTCGCGGGGCGCGCGCTGCTTCAGGATAATGCACTGACAAGCATTGACGAGCCGGGCACAGTGCGTCGTGCCCAACGCTGGCGCGACACCATCAGCGCCCGGGCACAGCAACCGACAGAACAGTAACCGACAGAACAGCAACCGACAGGACAGCAGCCAGAATGACAGCCCGACCGAACGTGGACGCCCATGAGATCGCCAAATTCGAGGCCCTGGCCTCGCGCTGGTGGGATGCCGATGGCGAGTTCCGCCCCCTGCACGATATCAACCCCTTGCGCGCCAACTTCATCGATCAACACTCGCCGGTGGCAGGCAGGCGATTACTCGACGTCGGCTGCGGCGGTGGCATTCTTTCCGAGGCCATGGCACAGCGCGGCGCCAGCGTCACGGGCATCGACATGGGTGAGGCGCCGCTATCGGTTGCCCGTATCCACCAGCTGGAGTCCGGAGTGGAGGTTGATTACCGTCAATCCACCGCCGAGGACATGGCCGCGGCGCAGCCCGGCGAGTTCGATATCGTATGCTGCCTGGAAATGCTCGAACACGTGCCTGACCCCGCGGCAGTGGTCGAGGCCTGTGCGCAGCTGGTGGTTCCCGGTGGATCCCTGTACTTCTCCACCATCAACCGCAACCCGAAGGCTTTCCTGTTCGCTATTGTCGGTGCCGAGCACATCCTGCGCCTGCTGCCTGCGGGCACCCATGAGTACAGCAGGTTCATCAAGCCGTCGGAGCTCGCCGGCTGGCTGCGCCAGGCGGGTCTCGTACTGCAGGAAATGACCGGTCTCACCTACAACCCGGTGACCCGACGCTATCGGCTGGAGCCCCGCGACGTGTCCGTCAACTACATGCTGCGCGCAACCCGTCCGGCATGAAACATCCCGGCGACACACTGCGCGCCGTAATCCTGGATCTCGATGGGACGCTGGTCGATACGGCGGATGACTTTGTCCCGGTGATACAGACGCTGCGCGCGGAACACGCACTCGCCGCGCTGCCGGCGGAGCGCATTCGCAACAGCGTATCCAACGGTGCGCGTGCGCTGGTCACGCTGGCGCTGGACCTGCGGGAAGGCGACAGCGAATTTCAGCACTGGCTGGACAGGCTGCTGGATCTCTACGCCGGGATTCTCGGCACCCATTCAAGGCTGTTCCCCGGGGTGCAGGCATTGCTCGACGCGCTCCACAGCGCCGGCATTCCCTGGGGGATTGCCACCAATAAACCCTCGCGCTTTACTCTGCCGCTGCTGGACACCCTGGCGGTGAACCCGATGCCCGGCAGCGTGATATGCGCCGACCAGGTCAGCCGCGGCAAGCCCGATCCCGAGTGCCTGCAGCGCAACTGCCAGGATCTGCAGTGCTCGCCGTCACAGGCAATCTACATCGGCGACCATGCGCGGGATATCGAGGCCGGCCGCCGCGCTGGCATGTTCACTATCGCCGCCACCTACGGCTATATTGAGGCTGGCGACAATACCGCCCCCTGGGGCGCCGATGCCAGTGCCGGGGACGGGCGCGAGCTCAAGTCGCTGGTGTTCAACGAGGCAGCACAGCCTGCCGCCACCGCCTGAAAACCGGAGCCACCCGACATGGACATTATGACGATTCCCGACAATTACACCCCGGCCGCCACCCTGCTGGCATCCCGCAATATTCTGGTGACCGGTGCCGGGGACGGTATCGGCCGGGCTGCCGCACTGGCCTATGCCGCCCACGGAGCCACCGTGATACTGTCCGGGCGCAGCGTGGAAAAACTGGAAGCCACCTATGACGCCATCGAGACAGCGGGCGGCCCCCAGCCGGCAATTGTCCCCCTCGACCTGGCCACGGCCGGTGAGGAAGAGGCGGCGCAGCTTGCGCAGGCCATCGGTGGCACCCTGGGTCATCTGGACGGGCTGCTGCACAACGCCGGCATACTCGGAGAGCGGCGCCCCGTCGCCAGCGCTTCCTGGCGTGCCTGGCAGGATGTCATGCAGGTGAACGTGAACAGCCAGTTCCTGCTAACGCGCGCCTTGCTGCCATTGCTGGAGGCATCGGTCGGGGCGAGCATTATCTTCACGTCATCCGGCGTCGGGCGGCAGGGGCGCGCCTATTGGGGCGCCTACGCCGTCTCCAAGTTCGCCACGGAGGGCCTGATGCAGGTGCTTGCAGATGAGCTGGAAAACACCAGCGACATTCGCGTCAACAGCCTGAACCCCGGCGCAACGAACACGGCGATGCGGCGCGCTGCCTTTCCGGGGGAGGTGCCCACCGACAACCCTTCACCCCCGGCTATCATGCCGGCCTATCTTTACCTGATGGGTGACGATAGCGCGGGCGTCACCGGCAGGGCTTTCAACGCCCGTTAACGGGCTGTGGCCCGTCAGGGCTTCTTCGCGCGCCGGCGGGGCTTGTCTGACCCCTGTCTGTCTGACCCCTGTGGAAGAGTGGTCCCCTTTCCCCATGTTCTCCTCAGGGTTCTTCACACGGGACGAGACAGGCGGTCCCTGAGGTTCAACACAACGCTGGCGAAGGCTGGGTCCGCCTCCATGGACTCCTCCACCTTGCGGATGGAATAGATCACGGTGGAGTGATCCC
>JBHEPQ010000059.1:0-2912 GCA_046260215.1 Chromatocurvus sp. | reverse complement strand
CCCCGGCGTCGTGTGACGTCAGCGCGATGCTCACGCGGTTGTAGACGTTACTCCAGTCGGGATGGTGATCCATGGCCTGGGCCAGCAGCGCAACCCCACTCATGAAACTCCATGCGGCGATAAAGTCGTCGAATTCGAAATCTTTTGCGATAGTGGTATCGTGACGCTCCCATCCGTCAAGGCGCGCCAGTGCGGTGGTCATTTCTGCGTTGCTCAGCAGTGCCATGGTTTGATTCCTCCGGCCTTCGTATCGATTCAGCGCCGCGTAAGCAGGACGCCGCATTCCATGTGTTCAGTGTAGGGAAACTGATCGAACAAGCCAAAACGGACGACCTGGAAGCCATCGTCCAGCGCCAGCAGGTTGTCGCGCAGTGTGTGCGGATTACAGGAAATATAAACAATATTGCGGAAGCGCCTGACCATGTTCAGTGTCCCGGCATCCAGCCCGGCGCGCGGCGGGTCGACAAAGACCGTATCGAGCCGGTAATCGTGCAAGGGTTTCGGAAGGACCTGCAGGCGACGGAATTCACGCTCGCCGGAGAGGGCCTGCGACACTTCCTCAGCGGCGAGGCGGATTATGCGCGTGTTGTGAATGCCGTTGTCTGTCAGATTGTTCTGCGCCGCGCGAGTGGAAACCTTGGAAAGCTCCGTCGCAATCACCGCACCGAAGTGACGTGACAGGGGCAGCGTAAAGTTGCCGTTGCCGCAGTACAGCTCGAGAAGATCACCACCCAGGCTAACGGCACAGCTGCTGGCCCACTCCAGCATGGCCGTGTTGACCACGGCGTTGGGCTGGGTGAAGGCCTGCTCGTACTGACGGTAGCGAAAGCGCGTGCCATCGACTTCCAGGGTTTCCGTTACATAGTCACGACCGATGACCGTTTTCCGTTTGCGGCTGCGTCCGATTACCGATATCCCCAGGGCTTCTGACAACGCCTGCGCCTGCGCCTGCCAGGCCTCGTCCAGCGGACGGTGATAAATCAGCGTGACCAGACTATCCCCCGCGAGTGTGGACAGGAATTCCACCTGAAACAACCTGCGGCGCAGCTCGCGGAAGGCCTTTACGCGGTCCATGAGCCGGGGCATGAGGGCCTGAATGCGGTCGCAGGCAATCGGAAAGGCATCCACCCGTAATGGCTCGCGCGGCGACCGCGGATCGAACATGGCGTAGAAGCTGTCCTCGCCATCGTGCCAGATGCGGAACTCGGCGCGCATGCGAAAGCCCTCAGGCGGGGAGGGGAACACGGTCGGAGCCGGCGGTGACAGGTCCGACAACAGGTCCCGCGTTCTGGCAACCTTGGCATCGAGCAGCTCATGGTAATCCGCGACGGGCGGCAAGGCGTGACGCATTGCAGGGCTCACAGGCAGTTGGGCGGTTTCGGCAGTCCTGCAATCTTGCTCACAAGCTTCGCCGGTGACCCCGGGAACAGGCTTAACAGGTACAGACTCTTCCCCTTGTCAGCGCCAAGCTCGCTTGCGCAGCACTTGACCAGCGGACGCATGGAGGGAGAACTGTCGTAGCGTCGGTAGTAGCGTCTCACCAGTTCAATAATTTCCCAGTGCGCCGGCGTCAGACTGATCTGCTCACGAGCGGCGATGTCAACGGCACGTTCCGGGGACCATGTGTCCAGATCACGCAGGAAACCCTCGGCATCGATGTCGGATCCCGAAGATGGCAAGTCTGTCACGTCAGAACCAGGCTCTCTGGCATCTGTGCTGCTCGGACAACGCCACAAATCCGGGCAGATCGAGCGCGGTAACCGAAGGGGCGCAAAGTCCCGCAAGACCGCTGGCGGCGAGGTCTTCCTCCAGCACGTAAAGTGCAGCGCCGCTGCGCTCCCAGGCAAGATGCCAGGCCGCATTGATATTGGCAATCCACACGCCGCGCCCCAGCATGACCACGGCGTCTCCAGCCGCGAGCTGCACAATGCAGCGCTGGCAATCCGGGTGGTCGGGCAGCTGGTTAACCGTGTGCAGCGTCATGCTCAGAAGCTCAGGATGTGGTCGTGGCGCGCATGCAGCGCAGGCACCTGATCGGCATCCAGTAGCGTGGCAAATGATGGCAGATTTTCATGCAGTCCATAGTTCTGAAGTGCGCCACGGTCGACGAAAATCGCCTCGATGTCATACAGCGGCATGGAGTCGATAACGCGCCTCAGATCGCGTCGCCCGACGCGCATCGTGTCTGCCAGTGGCGTCAGCTGCAGGACGCCTGCGCCGCAGAACAGGACGCTCACAGGCTGGTCAAAGGCGGCATAAGCCAGCGCTGTGTCAACGCCTGCCCGCGCCAGGCTGCCACTGAGGGGATCCTGCTGCAGTACAAAAAGTACTTTTTTTTTGTCCAAGCCCGGTCAGCCTCCGAACGTCAGCACGCGGTCTGCCGCATGGCTTGCCGCAACAAGCTGCCCGAGGCCGCCGATGGTGAATCCCTCGGCGAGAGTCGGCGTGCGAGGGCCATCTTCCGAGGGGCCCTCCTCGTCGACCACACCGCGCTGCATTGCAGAAGCCACACACAGCACCAGGTTGAGCCCGTGCTCGGCACCCAGCGTCTGCCACTCCTTCTGCGCGGAAACCTCGTCCTGCGGCATGGCCAGCGAGCACAACCCGACGGCGGTCGCCGCATCGGAAAAAAAGACCGTATCCAGCGTATGCCCTGCGCGTAGGAGTGCATCCGTGGCGCGCGCCGCAGTGAGGAGGCACTGACCATCAGCCGGTGAAGAAAGAACAAGCAGGGTGTATTGCATATGCAGCAGTATAAAACAAAAACCCCGGCCGTAGCCGGGGGTATCATGATCACATGGCGCCAGCTTCAGTCGTCGCCGCCCAGTGCCGTCAGCAGGTAAAGCATGTGGATGAACAGGTTGTAGATGTTCAGATACAGGGCGGTTGTAGCCATGATGTAGTTGGTTTCG
>JBHEPQ010000354.1:0-7000 GCA_046260215.1 Chromatocurvus sp. | reverse complement strand
CGCGATCGCACTCGCCACACTCCTTATTCTGCTGACAGCCTGCGCCACCCCCCTGACCGAGTTCGATACCCCCGAAGTTGATCTCATCGGGCTCAAGCCGCTGGCCTCCCGCGGCATAGAGGCGCGCTTCCTGGTGCAGCTGCGCGTCCTCAACCCGAACGCGTCACCGTTGAATATCGAGGGCATGCACTACCAGGTGTTCCTGCGCGAGCAGAAGGCGCTGTCCGGTGTCAGCGCCGAAGCGGTCAACATTCCCGCCTATGGCGAGGGGCTGGTGGAACTGGAAACGGTCGCCGGCCTACTGGGATCGCTGGTTCTGCTGCGCGATCTCATGGCCGATCCGCCGGAGGGCGGGCTGCCTTACCGTCTGGAGGCGAAATTATCCGTGGCCCGCACCCTCCGGGCGCTGCGGATTGAGCGCGAGGGATTATTGCAACTGAACCCCTGAGGCACTCTGTCATATAGCGAGGGCCCCACGCCACTAAAGGAAAACGGAGCGCGGAGCGCCGACATGGTCCATCGCGATAACAGCCATTCAGGACATTGCATTTCGCTAGCGCTGACACTGCTGCTCGTGGCCTGCGGCGGCGGTGGCTCCGTCGGTCCGGATGCTGTGCTGGCAGGATTGCCCGCGGATGGGCGGGTCGTGGATGACAATGGCAACCCGCTGCCGGAATTCGTGTCGATCACCTCCGACTCCGTGTGGCGCACGGCGATTGAGGGCAACGGTCAACTGCGCCGGCTGCGCTCCTGAGGGGGCGATGCTTGGCACCTTGTTGATGCTGAAGGTCGACCGTCGCGCAGGCAGAGTTAGTCGGGGAGAAAATAAGTGATGATATCCATCTCTTTGTGCGGGATGCCGATAATATCAACGCCTTTTTCTTCAAGCAGGTAAAAGATAACGTGTTCGCCCTGCGGGAAACTGTAATAGCCCTCTGCTACATCAATGCGGTGTTTACCCAATTGTGGGTTTTCGGCTAACCAACCAAAGCGTTTCTCGAGAGCTCTCAGGTAAGTATTACGTTGGCGTCTACCCCATTGTCGCTCCGTGTAGCGGCCGATATTCTTTAAATCGTCTCTCGCCCTCGGCGTGAGTCTGAACCTGGACATCAGGCTTCGTTATCCAGGTCACTGATGAGTGCATCCACAGAAAAATCATCAATAAATTCGCCCGTTCTGGCTTGTTCGGCGCCTTGTGCTAAATGGGTTCGCAACGCTTCAAGTTTGCTCTTGCGTTCTTCCATCGCGCGCAGGGCATCACGGACCACTTCGCTGGCGGAGCCGTAACGCCCGCTGGCAATCTCATTCTTGATATAAACTTCCCAGTGCTCGCCTAAGCTTAGACTTGTCGTTGCCATACCGCTCTCCAAATATTCATATTTAATATATATGAATATAAGCGGATCAAGGAAGAGAGGCAATGACGTGTCGATCATGGTCGTTTCTCGCGGCAAACCCGTGGCCATGATCTCGCCGGTCGAGCAGCATCAGGGTGAACGTGAAGTATCGCGTCGAGTTCTCCTTTCGCGGCTTGAGAAGTGCCGGCAGTTCGGTGCGCGGAATTGGTCTCGCGACCAGCTTTACGAGGCGGACTCCCGATAATCCCGCGGCGACAGCCCCACCACACTCTTGAATGCGCGGGAGAAATACAGCGCATCCGTATACCCCAGTTCCTCCGCAATACTGCCCACACTGCGTCGCGACGCATCCAGCATGCGACAGGCCGCCTCCATCTTGAGATGAAGGAAATGCTTGATCGGTGAATAGCCGGTCAGCGCCTTGTAGCGGTTGGCAAAATGGAAGCGAGAGAGGTTGGCAAGGGTGGCCAGTTCATCGAGTGACAGGCGCCTGTCGATATTCTCGCGCATGTAATCCTGCAGGCGCGCCAGATTCAGCTCGCCGGGCTGCGCGGCGCGGCGCTGGCTCGCGGCCAGGGCAAACTGGGTGAACAGGTGGCGCAGGTGATTGGCGGCATTGACGAAAGCGGCCATGCTGTAGCCGGTGCTGCGTACGCCGAGCAGGCTGTCGAAGCTGGCGCTCAAAGCGGGGTGCACATCCACGTCCACCACCGGCTTGCCGGGACGGTAACCCAGGTAGTCCATAAAGGCGTCGGCGCTGTCGCCGCGACAATGTACCCAGTACAGGTGCCAGGGGTCGTGGTTGCTGGCGTGGTATTCGTGGGCGACGCCCTGGGGTAGCAGCATGAGGCTGCCGGGCCCTGCGGCGTGGGTTGTCCCGCCGATCCTTAGCTTGCCGTGTCCGGCAATGCAGTAGATTACCAGGTTGTCGTCGTGGCGCTCGCGGCGCATGCGGTGGCCGCGCGCATTCGGGTAGAACCCCATGGCGGTGGGGAAGCAATCCCGGGTCAGGGGACTGCGCTTCAGGGCCGACAGGATAAACGCCGGTGACACGAAGCGTATACCCTGTGGCGGCAGTGGCCAGTCAGATGGTGTGCTCATAGGGGATGCTTTAAGCGCGCTCCAGCTTTGCCTCTGATAGTAGCAAGATACTCCATGTATGCCGCAATTTCGTCAATGGCAGGAGGTCGAAGCAACTGCTAGAGTTAAGTCAATATCACTATAACGTCAGCAAGAGGTGTCTCATGACCCGTCAGGTTCCGCTGTTTATCAACGGCGAATTCGTCCAGAGCGCGAGCAGCGAAAAGCGCAATGTTCTCAACCCCTCCACCCAGGCCGTGCTCGCCGAAGTGCCCTTTGCCACCGCCAGCGAGGTGGATGTGGCGGTAGCCAGCGCCCAGGAGGCATTCCAGACCTGGCGCGATGTACCGGTGGCGGATCGCGCGCGCCTCATGATGCGTTACCAGTCACTGCTCAAGGAGCACCACGACGAGCTTGGCGAAATTCTCGCCCACGACACCGGCAAGACGTTTGAAGACGCCAAGGGCGATGTCTGGCGCGGTATCGAAGTGGTGGAACAGGCGGCGAATATCCCGTCCAACATGATGGGTGAGACGGTGGAAAACGTCGCCAATGGCATCGACACCTACACCTACATACAGCCACTGGGTGTGTGTGTCGGGATCACGCCGTTCAACTTCCCGGCCATGATTCCGCTGTGGATGTTTCCGCTTGCCATTGCTGCCGGCAACACCTTTGTGCTCAAGCCCTCTGAGCAGGTGCCCCTGACGCCCGTGCGGCTGGTGGAGCTGTTCATTGAGACGGGGGCACCCAAAGGCGTGCTGAATATGGTTCACGGTGGTGCCGACCAGGTCAACCAGCTGCTCGAACACCCGGATGTCAGGGCGGCGTCGTTCGTCGGCTCCAGCCCGGTGGGTGAGCACATCTACCGCACCGGCACGGCGGCGGGCAAGCGCGTGCAGTGCATGATGGGCGCCAAGAACCACATGGTCATCATGCCGGATGCTGACCCGAACGCGGTACTGAACGCCCTGGTCGGGTCCTCGGTGGGCGCGGGCGGCCAGCGCTGCATGGGAATTTCGGTCGCAATGTTCGTGGGTGACTCCAGCGAGGTGATCGATGCTCTGGCCGAGCGACTTGCCAGGGCGCAGCCGGGTGCCTGGGGCGACGCTTCGGCCTCCTATGGGCCGCTGATTTCTCCGCAGGCCCGTGAGCGCGTGCTGGGGCTGATCAAGACGGGCATTGAGCAGGGCGCCACCTGTCTGCTCGATGGCAGCGACTGCACGGTTGAGGGGTATCCCGACGGCAACTGGGTCGGCCCGACATTGTTCAAGGATGTTACGCCTGAGATGAGCATCTATCGGGAGGAGATCTTCGGCCCCGTGCTGTGCTGTATGCAGGTTGAGACACTGGAGGAAGCCATCACCCAGATCAACAGTCTCGAGGTCGGCAACGGGGTTTCCCTCTTTACCGGCTCCGGCGGTGCGGCGCGCAAGTTCCAGCACGAGATTCTGGTCGGCCAGGTGGGAATCAACATTCCCATTCCGGTGCCGCTGCCTTTCTTTTCTTTTACTGGCTGGCGCGGCTCCTTCCGCGGCGACCTGCACGCCTACGGCAAACAGGCCGTGCGTTTCTATACGGAGACCAAGACTATCACCGCGAAGTGGAGCTACCAGGAACCGGCAGGCACTGGCGGTGGTCAGCCGAACATGAGCATTAACCTGCGCTGAAGTCAGGCCGGGTAGCCGGTACGGGAGAGAACACGTGGATTTTGCATTGAGTGAAGACCAGCAGGCCTACGTCGATAGCGCAAAGGCCTTTGCCGACAAGGAGCTGGCACCGAACGCTGCACACTGGGATGCGCAGTCGGTGTTTCCGAAGGACGTCCTGGCCAGTGCCGGAGAGCTCGGCTTCATGGGCATGTACACGCCGGAATCCGCCGGTGGTCTCGGCATGGGCCGGCTTGACGCCAGTCTGATCGTGGAGGAGCTGTCAAAGGGCTGCACGACCACCGCGGCTTTCCTGACCATTCACAACATGGCCACCAGCATGATCGGCAAATACTGCAACGAGCAGGCGATCGAGGAATGGTGTCCGTCACTGGTGTCCGGTGAGAAGCTCGCGTCCTATTGCCTGACCGAGCCCGGCGCCGGCTCTGACGCGGCAAAGCTGCGCACCCGCGCCGAGCGCGATGGTGACGACTACGTGGTCAACGGCAGCAAGGTGTTTATCTCGGGCGCGGGTGAGACCGATGTGCTGGTGGTGATGCTGCGGACTGCAGACGACGGCGCCAAGGGCGTCACCGCCGTATTGATACCGGCAGATGCCGAGGGCATCAGCTACGGCAAGAAGGAAGAGAAAATGGGCTGGAATGCCCAGCCGACCCGGACTATCACCTTCGACAACGTGCGCATCCCCGTGAGTTACCGATTGGGCGAGGAGGGGCAGGGTTTCTCGATTGCCATGGAGGGGCTGGATGGG
Organism: Chromatocurvus sp.; assembly: GCA_046260215.1. Classification (GTDB taxonomy): domain Bacteria; phylum Pseudomonadota; class Gammaproteobacteria; order Pseudomonadales; family Halieaceae; genus Chromatocurvus. Next base: position 2,141 of record JBHEPQ010000354.1, on the reverse strand, counting down.
GGACGCATCAACATCGCCACCTGCAGCGTCGGCACCGCGCAGCAGGCGCTGGAAGAGGCCGCCGCCTACGTGCAGGACCGCGAGCAGTTCGGCCAGTCCATCGCCGCGTTCCAGGCCACGCAGTTCAGGCTCGCCGACATGCTGACCGAGCTGGTCGCGGCGCGCCAGATGATACGCCTGGCCGCCAGCAAACTGGATAACCAGGCACCCGAGGCGACCACCTACTGCGCCATGGCCAAGCGCTTTGCCACCGACGCCGGTTTTCAGATCTGTAACGATGCGCTGCAGCTGTTCGGGGGTTACGGCTACATCAAGGAATACCCGATGGAGCGTCACGTGCGCGACACCCGCGTACACCAGATACTCGAGGGCACCAACGAGATCATGCGCGTGATTGTCTCCCGGCGAATGTTGATGGAAGGGGCGCTGGCAGTGATACGCTAGCACTCAGGCAACTGCCAACAACGGTCGGCATGCCTTGACAGCCATCGACCATACTGGCGAACCCTGGACAGTCGTCGATAACGCTCAACAATCCTCAACAACGCTCAATAAATACAGACAGGACGCGACATGTCAGATTTACCGGTGCTGATTACAGAACAGGATTCCGCCCAGGGGGCCATCGGCGTCATCACACTGAATGTGCCGAAAACGCTGAATTCCCTCACCCTGGAAATGGTCGAGCTGATTCAGGAAGCACTCAACCGCTGGCGCCGCGAGGACAACATCGCTGCGGTGTTCATCGCCGGCAGTGGTGACCGTGCATTGTGCGCCGGGGGCGATGTGCAGGCGCTGCACGCCTCCGCGGTTGAAAGGCCCGGCGGGCCCTGCCTCTACGCAGAGAGTTTTTTCACCCACGAATACCGCATGAACTACACGCTGCACACCTACCCCAAGCCGATCATCTGCTGGGGCAGCGGGATTGTCATGGGCGGTGGCCTCGGCATTATGGCGGGCTGCAGCCACCGCGTGGTGACGGAAACCACGCGCATCGCCATGCCGGAGATCACCATTGCCCTGTTCCCGGATGTTGGTGGCAGCTGGTTCCTGAACCACATGCCGGGCAGCATCGGCCGCTTTCTTGCCCTCACCGGCGCGCAGATCAACGCCACCGATGCTATCTACATCGCCCTCGCAGACCGCTTTATCACCAGCGACCGCTGCAACAGCGTGATGGAGCAGCTGCTCGCCCAGAGCTGGACGAATGATCCCGCCGCGAATCATGGCCTGGTGCACGACGTGCTGCGTACGGCGGCGAAGGCCAGTGCCTCAGACAGGCCGGGGGGCCAGGTGGCGGAGCACCGCGAACAGATCGCTGCGCTGTGTGACGCCAATACGATTCACGGGGTTGTAGACAACATCACCGCGCTGGACACTGACGACAAGTGGCTGGTAAAGGCGCGGGACAGCCTTGCCAATGGTTCGCCGCTGGCGGCCCTGCGCATCGACCGGCAGTTGACGGAGACCCGTCACAGCTCCCTGAAGCAGGTTTTTCAGGCCGAAATCCAGCTGTCCACGCAGATTGTCCGTCACCCGGAATTTGCCGAGGGCGTGCGTGCCCTGCTGATTGACAAAGACCGCAGCCCGGCCTGGCAGTACTCCACCACGCGGGAGGTGCCCGCCGCGGTGCTCGACGGTTTCTTTGTCGCGCCCTGGGATACCAATCCCCTGCGCGACCTTTAGCGCGAGAGCAGCTCGCTGTGATCGCAAACGCCAACGATTTTCGGAGAACATAACATGGCACGTGTCGCATTTATCGGGCTTGGCAATATGGGCGGTCCCATGGCCAGGAACCTGCTCAAGGCTGGCAACAGCGTAGAGGTGTTCGATCTGTCGGCGGAGGCGACTGCACCTCTGGCGGAACTGGGTGCCGGCGTTGCGGATTCGGCGCTGGCCGCCGCCACCGACAAGGACTACGTGATCTCCATGCTGCCGGCGGGCAAGCACGTCGCCGGAATCTACCTCGGTAGCGACGGGCTGCTGGCAAAGCTCAACAGGCACACCACGGTACTGGACTGCTCCACCATCGACTCCGCAACCGCCCGCGAAGTGGGTGAGGCGGCGGCGGAACTGGGGGTTGGCTTCATGGATGCGCCGGTCTCCGGCGGCGTCGCGGCGGCAGCCGCAGGCACCCTGGC
>JBHEPQ010000352.1:0-25934 GCA_046260215.1 Chromatocurvus sp. | reverse complement strand
GTTCCAGCCGGCTGAAGAGGGCGCGCCGGAAGGCGAGGAGGGGGGCGCCGATCTGATGCTCGAAGAAGGGGTATTCGACGAAGTTACGCCTGACGCAGTGTTCGGCCTGCATGTCTGGCCGGCGCCGGTGGGCTCCATCTCGACCCGGTCTGGTGGCATGATGGCCTCTTCAGACAGTTTCAGTATCACAGTGACGGGCAAGCAGACGCACGGTGCCATGCCCTGGGGCGGCGTCGATCCCATCGTCTCGGCCAGCCAGATCGTGATGGGTCTGCAGACGATTGCTTCCAGACAGCTGGACGCTACCAGGACGCCCTCCATTGTTACCGTCGGCGCCATTCATGGCGGCGTGCGGCACAACATCATTCCGCAGGAGGTCGAGATGATCGGCACACTGCGCACCTTCGACGCGGAAACGAGAACGCAGATTCACGAGCGCGTGACCCGCACCGCCGAAACCATTGCCAGCAGCACTGGTGCCAGTGCCGAGGTCGATATCAGCCTCGGGTACCCGGTTACCGTGAACGATCCGGCATTGACCGCACGCATGCTCCCGACATTGAAGCGGGTGGCGGGAGAAGCGTATTTCGAGTCGCCGCGGGTGACCGGCGCCGAGGACTTTTCCTACTTTGCTGAAGCCGTACCCGGGCTTTTCCTTTTCCTCGGTATCGCGTCGGACGATCCTGATCTGGTGCATCCTAATCATTCGCCACTTTTCTACGCGGACGAGCGTGCACTGCCGGTCGGCGTCACGGCACTCACGGCACTGACGCTCGACTTCCTGGCCGCGAAGAGCGATGCCTGATCCGGCCCGGTCCCTGACGCCCTGCGGGCCGTAAAAGGAGCTGCCGCCATGGCGTCCCTGCTGCTGACCCATGCGTCCCGTATCGCGACCTTCGATGATGCCGACAGCGAGATAGACGACGGCGCGGTTTTTATCGAGGATCACGTGATTCAGGCAGTCGGGCCTGCGCGCAAACTGCCGGCAAGCGCCGATCGCGTCATCGATCTGCGTGACCACCTGCTTCTGCCCGGGCTGGTCAATACGCATCACCATCTCTATCAGTCCCTGACCCGCGGTATCGCCCAGGATGCGGATCTGTTCACCTGGCTGAAAACCCTGTATCCGATCTGGGGACGCCTGACGGACGAGGCGATCCATGTCAGCACGCTGACAGGCCTGGCAGAGCTGATGCTGTCGGGATGCACCACGAGCAGCGACCACCTTTACATGTTTCCCAACGACTGCACGCTGGATACCCAGATACGTGCCGCGTCTGAAATCGGCATGCGCTTCCATGCGGCCCGGGGCGCGATGACGCTCGGCGAATCGTCCGGCGGTATGCCGCCCGATGCGTTGACGGAAAACGAGGATGCGGTTCTTGCTGACATGCAGCGGCTGCTGGAGACTTATCACGACCCGTCGACTCACGCCATGCAGCGCATGGTGCTGGCGCCATGCTCGCCATTCTCGGTCACCGAATCCCTGATGCGTAACAGCGCCCGGCTGGCACGCGAGCACCCGCGGGTCGGCCTGCATACCCATCTCGCGGAAACCCTCGACGAGGAGGCCTACTGCCTGCAGCGTTTCGGGCAGCGTCCGCTGGACTACGTGACGTCACTCGGCTGGACGGGAGATGACGTCTGGCATGCCCACTGTGTGCATCTGAATGCGGATGAGGTCCGCCAGTGTGCTGCAACCGGCACCGGTGTTGCGCACTGTCCGACGAGCAATATGCGTCTGGCCAGCGGCATCGCACCACTGACGGCTATGCTGGGCGCCGGTGTCCGGGTCGGCCTGGGCGTTGACGGCTCGGCCTCCAACGACGGGGGCCATCTTCTGGCCGAGGCGCGCCAGGCCATGCTGCTGCAGCGTATTGCGCCGGCGCGTTATTCCGCCGGCGTGGTTCCCGGCGGTCGCGGCGGTTTCGCCGGCGATCCCGCGGCGATATCCGCGCGGGATGCGCTGCGCCTGGCAACCCGCGGCGGCGCAGCAACGCTGGGCCGTGATGATATCGGTGCTATCGCCGAGGGCATGTCGGCAGACCTGATCGCCATTGACCTGAATCGCGTCAACTATGCCGGCGCCGATCACGACCCGGTTGCGGCAGCGGTATTCTGCCAGCCCTCAAGCGTGGATCTTGCCGTGATTCATGGCCGTGTGGTGGTAGAGAGCGGTGTGCTGCAAACTATCGATCTGGCACCGGTTATCGCGCGACACCGGCAGATCTCCCGGGCGATGATTCGCGGCGACTGACTGCAAGGGCCTCTCAGCGTGATACACCAAGCAGTGTCTGAAGCAGCGGCGAGGGGTACGCGCGATTGGCGGTGATGGCATAGAAGGTTTCGAAAACATCTGTTAAAGCGGTATATTTTTCCAGTATTCCGGCATCGAGCTCATCCTGCACCACTACGTCGGGTACCACCGCCAGCCCACCAGAGTCGCGCGTCATCAGGCGCAGCATCGCCATGTCGTCCACTTCGGCATAGGGCGAAATCACGAGCCCCAGGTCCTCGCAGAGCAGATCGAACTGATTGCGGATGTCGCTGCCTGGCCCGGGTAACAGCAGTCGCTGGTGCTTCAGGTCATCGGGCCAGCGGAAGGCGCGGCGCCGCCCCCGGGGCGGGCCGACCAGACAGACGCGCTGTCGGGCGATACGCTTACAGCGCAGGCTGCCTGTGTCTGTCGACACCAGCGAGCGGTTGGACAGCACAAGATCCAGCTTGTGGATCTGCAGACGCTGGATCAGGTCCTCAAACCCGGCTGACTCGTGAACAATGCTCACCTGGTCCAGGCGCAGCACCGGCTGCAGGAAGTTCTCCTGAAAATTCCGGGACAGCGTGGACACAGAGCCGATCCGTAGACGCTGGGTATGCCGCGGGGCGCCGCTCTCCACGGCCGCAAGCAACTCGCCGCCGAGGTCGAAAATGCTCTCGGCGTAGCCCAGCACCACATTGCCGAAATCGGTCAGCTGCAGGGAGCGCCCCTGGCGCAGAAACAGCGGCTGTCCCAGGCTTTCCTCGAGTTTGCGGATTTGCAGCGATAGCGCCGACTGCGACACGTGAAGCGTTGCCGCCGCCCGGGTAAGATGCTGCTCCTTGGCAACGGTCCAGAAATAGAACAGGTGATGGAAGTTGAGCTGCCGCAGATTTTTCATATAAAAAAAAGAACGAAGGTGAAGTGCGATCCAGTTTAATAAATCTCACTCGGCTTGCAAGCGACGCGCACTGATTGGCGCCCAGGCCTGTTGTAGCCTCGAGTGTAGCCTCGAGTTTAGCTTCGGGAAAGGCACAGGCGGCGAGGAAGTGGAAGCCTGACGCGCCAATGAGTGCTCCACTAGCGCTTGCAGTAGGGAATGTCGCAATAGGTGATGCCTCTGCGCGGACCGGCACCGCGCTGCTGCGGCTGCTTTACGCGTTGGCTGAGTCGGGCTCAAAGCGCTGACGCAGCCAGGCGTTGATCGCGTCCGACTCGTACAGCCACTCATCGTGACCCGATTCCCCGGCAATACGCAGGCAGGGCACTTTTACGCGGCCTCCACCGGCCTCCAGGTCGGCACGATGCGCCGGATCGTGCTGGGCATCACGCAGTTCCAGGTCCACACCGAGCCGCGCCAGCTCCTTGCGCACCCGAATGCAGAAAGGGCAGCTGCGGAACTGATAAAGCGCCAGGTCCGATGCCGCCGAATCGATAGCGGCCTGATCATCCGGTTGGCGGGCGACTGCCTTCGGCGTTGTCAGCTTTTCATAGATCAGGACGAAGGGCATCAGCAGCAGACGCAGGGTACGAAAAAAATAACGGATGATTACTCGCATGGGGGATTCTCCTGTTCAAGAACGGCAAGCAGCAAAGCCCGGGAGAAGTGTTCTCCGGGGTTGCCAGGCTTGTTTAGGTTTATACGCGCCAGACTGGCAGCGGTTTTTTGGTCCGGTTTGCGCCGCCAGCCCCGCCAGGCGAGCCGGGCAAGACAGCGCTTGCTGCCGATCTGCGTCGAGAGTTCGGCCAGTCCCTGGGCAAGGTGCTCCTCCTCGGGTGTCAGACCGCTGCCAAGGGGGAAAGGTGGCAGGTGTGTGGACGCGGGTGCCAGCGCCGTCGCGATGCGCCCGGGAGTGTTGTCACGATAGGGGCGGGGGATCTGGTAGCTATCGGGAAGCTTGCCGGCGGCTTGTGCCGCCGCGAGCAGGCCAGGCTGGAATCGCGAGTCGGTGACGTTCAGCATGGCACGGATCACGTCCGCATCAGATTTCTCCCTGAGATCGGCCACGCCGTATTCGGTCACTATGATGTCGCGCAGATGGCGCGGTATCGTGGTATGCGGGTACTGCCAGCAGATGTTTGACGCCACCTTGCCTTTACGCGTGCGCGTGGCAGGCAGGGTGATGATCGAGCGGGCGCCCGGCAGGGCGAAGGCCTGCGCTATAAAGTTGTACTGGCCGCCTACGCCGCTGACTACCTGTGCGTCCTCCAGGCCGTCGGAAACGACCGCACCGGTGAGAGTGACCAGCATGGCGCTGTTGATAAAGCGCGCGTCCTGACGTGCTGCCCGCTTCCCGGACTCGGTGCCGGACTCGCTGCCGGGACTGCCCAGGAGGCAGGTGTGGGGGCCGCGCTCGTACAGATCATTGATGAACGAGACAGGCATCATGGCGATGCGATCGCGTTGGCGGGGCTCGAGTTTTGAGAGCATTTCGTAGAACACGGGGCTGCCAAGGAAAAATCCGCCGTGTATGCAGGCACCTTCGACCTCGCGCCGCAGAATGCCGGCGAGCATCAATGCGAGAAAACCCTCCACCAGCATTTCGGTCAGGCCATACAGCCCGGTGTCGAAACGTTCGCGGCAATCGGCTGGCGCTGTATCGCGCGGCCCCTGCAGGCGGTCCAGGCAGTCCTGAAAAATCCTGTTTTCGCGCTGACGCAGTATCAGGGCGTGGGCGATCGCATCGCCAATGGAGCCGATGCCGATCTGCAGGGTGCCGCCGTCGGGTACCAGAGCGGCGGCCTGCAGGGCGATAGCGTAGTCAGCGGCAGCGACCGGCTTGTGTGGTGGTGTATACAGTGGAAATTCGACGTCCGGGCTGTCGAGAATGAGGTCAAAATCCTCTGCCGGGCGCAATGCCGCGCCCCCAAGCCAGGGTAATCGCCGGTTGACCTGTCCGACGCTGAGAAAAGCGCACTTGCCCGCGCGCCGCAGATCCAGCAGGTCGGCGCTGATATCAGGGTTGCAGCTCAGGCTGTAGGTGCCTGCCCCGGTGTTGTCGCCAGTGCCGGGCACAGCCACAAGCTGTAGCAGCAGATTCATGCCCTGTCTGAGCATGGCGTCCAGGGCGTGGGTGTAGTTGATTGAGGTGTAGCCCTGCTGCGCACCCGGAACGCCGAGCCAGGCGCCGGGCTGCAGGAAAAATTCGACGACTTTCACATTCTCTGGCAGTTCAGCACGGCGCAGGGCGCCGGCATATTCCAGTGCCGGGTAGTCGTCGAACAGCCGGGCGGAGATGGGTGCCAGGAAACGCCGCTCGAGATCGCTGCGCGCGACCGGGGCTTCCAGCGTCAGCGCGGTGAATATAGTCAGTGACAACGCGCTGTCCGCACAGGCGCGCCGGTACAGGGCGTTGATCACGTGGTTGGCCTTGCCCAGACCCAGCGGCAGACCGGCAATGATACGCGTGCCGACCCGATCCATGATCGCATCGACCATCGCGTCACAATCGGAACAGGTTGTCGGCGTGGCTTGCATGCGGGCTACGGGGTCCAGGCGTCAGGGCAATCAAACATCATGGTACGCGTTTGTGGTTACAGCTGCTCGAACTCGGTGCGATGGCGTGCGAAATAATCGGTCGCGGCACGATTGACGTGGGGTGCGAGCAGCAGCGCGGATGTCATCGTCGGTATCGCCATGGTGGCGTACATCCCGTCCATCAGGCCAACCACGGTTTCCAGCGTGACCACGGAGCCGACCACCACGAGTGCACTGTAGATCCAGACGTAATAGTGCTGGTGCTGCGCACCGATCAGAAAGCCAAGGCACTTGCTGCCGTAATACCAGAAACTCAGCACGGTGCTCACGGAAAGCAGAATGACGACAAAGGTCAGCGCGTAGGCGCCGAAGCCGGGAAATGCGGCCTCAAAGGCCTGCGCGGTGAGCGTGACGCCACCGACGCCGCCATCGGCCTGCCATACGCCGGTGACGAGAATCGCCAGCGCCGTGCAGCTGCAGACAATCAGGGTATCGATGACCGGCCCCAGCATGGCGACCAGTCCCTCGCGGATGGGTTCCTGGGTTTTCGCGGCGCCGTGCGCCATCGATTCCGTGCCGATGCCCGCCTCGTTGGAAAAAGCCCCCCGGCGCACGCCCATGAGTATGACCGCGCCGATCGCGCCGCACGCCGCCGCCTGGCCGCTGAACGCATCCGAGAGTATGAGCGCAAATGCCGCCGGGATCTCGCTGGCGTAGCGAACCAGCAGAACCCCGGTCAGCAGGAGATAGCTGAGCACCATGGTCGGCACGAGCATTGCCGTGACGCGCCCGACCCGGCGTATGTGACCGAGAATCACGGTCAGTACCAGTCCCGCGACAATGAGGCCAACGCTGAGATCAAACAGGAAGTGTGAGTCCTGTGTCGCCAGCCCGGTGGGGTAGGCGACCACATCGCGCAGTATCTGTACCAGCTGGTTGACCTGGAACACCGGCAGCGTGCCGAACATGCCGGCAATGGCGAACAGCATCGCCAGCGGCATCCAGCGACGTCCCAGACCTTCCCGCACCACATACATCGGGCCACCCTGCACCTGTCCCAGGCTGTCGTTGCCCCGGAACATGACGGCGAGCGAACAGGTATAGAACTTGGTTGCGATGCCGATGACAGCCGTGACCCACATCCAGAAGATCGCGCCAGGGCCACCCATGGTGATCGCCAGTGCCACGCCGGCAATGTTGCCGAGCCCCAGCGTTCCCGACAGTGCCGTGCTAAGTGCCTGCAGGTGGGTGATATCACCCTCGTCGCTCTCGCGGTCAAAGCGGCCGGTCAGGATCAGCAGCGCATGCCTGAAGTGGCGATAGGGTAAACCGTGCGAATACAGCGCGAAAAACAGCCCACCGCCGACGAGAAGCACGACCAGGGGCGTGCCCCACATGATGTCGGCGAACGCGGTGAACAGCGTCTCGAGTTCTTTCACGCGCTGTTTACCGCTACCACATCAGGTCGTCGGGAATGTCGTAATCCTTGTACCAGTCCTGCTCTTCCGCCGTGAGGCCGCTGTCGCCGGATTCCCGGCAGAAAATGATGCGGTTCGTGTCTCGCTCGGCGATCTTGCTGGCGACCGGTGCCGGCACCAGCTCATGTCCGTCCCCGAGGCGCGCAATGGCGAGATTGCCCGCCGACAGCTGCTTCTGCTGCATGCGAGTGACGTACAGTTTTTTGACTTTTTTGCCATCGGTGAAGTTGAAGCCGATATCGCCACCGGCACGGGCCACCCGATTATTTTCGATCAGCTGCCTGATCTGGGCATTCACCGCCTTGCGCTGGGCATCGGCGTTGCGCTGCTCGTTCAGCTCGCGCGCCCGCTGGGCCTTGTCGGCCAGCGCCTCCTGGGCCGCGACCTTGGTCTCGTCGACAATCTCCACGCCCGCCCGGCGCGCGACCCTGGATTGCTTGCGCTTTTCCTTTTCCAGCTGCTTTGCCTTTTTGGCATCTGCCAGTCCGGCGTTCAGCAACTGGTCCTGCAGAGAACCTGCCATGGTGTCCGCCTGTTGTTCGGTAGTCTGGAAAAACAGGCTACACCTTGTCGAGCGCCTGTTCGATGTCCGCAAGGATATCATCGATGTGCTCGATGCCTACAGAGAGACGAATCAGGTCGCGACTCACGCCCGCCCTGGCCAGTTCGTCGTCGTTGAGCTGGCGGTGCGTGGTGGAGGCGGGATGACAGGCCAGTGACTTGGCGTCTCCGATGTTGACCAGGCGCAGAATCATGTCGAGCGCGTCGATAAAGCGCCCTCCGGCTTCGATGCCGCCGTCGATGCGAAAGCTGAGAATGCCCGAGGCCCTGCCGCCGCAGATGGACCCGCACAAGGCGTGGTCCCGGCTGTCGGGGAGCGCTGCGTAATTGACCCAGGTCACTTTGGGGTGTGACTGCAGGTACTGCGCAACGGCGAGGGTGTTTTCACAGTGCCGATCCATGCGCAGACCGAGTGTTTCCAGGCCCTGCATGATATAGAAGGCATTGGCAGGTGACAGCGCGGCGCCCGTGTTGCGCAGTGGTACAACCCTGCAGCGTCCTATATACGCAGCGGCACCCAGTGCCTCGGTGTAGACAACGCCGTGATAGGACGGGTCCGGCTCGTTCAATACGGCGAAGCGATCGGCATTCGCCGCCCAGTCAAAGTTGCCGGAGTCCACGATCGCGCCACCCACGGCAATGCCGTGCCCGCCAATGTACTTGGTCAGTGAATGCACGACGATGTCGGCGCCGTGCTCGATCGGCCGGCACAGGTACGGGGTCGCGACCGTGTTGTCGACGATCAGGGGTACCCCATGGCGATGGGCAACGTCGGCAAGTGATTTCAGGTCGACCACATTGCCGGCCGGGTTGCCGATTGACTCACAGAAAATGGCGCGTGTCCTGTCATCGATCTGCTCTGCGAACGCCGCGATATCCCGGGCGTCCACCATGCGCACCTCGATGCCCTGGTTGGGGAGCGAATGCGCGAACAGGTTGTAACTGCCACCGTACAGCTGGCTGGTGCTGACAATGTTGTCGCCGGTACGCGCAATGCACTGGATGGCGTAGGTGATTGCGGCCATCCCCGATGCCACGGCAAGGGCGCCGATGCCGCCCTCCATGGCTGCGACGCGCTCTTCCAGCACCGCATTGGTCGGATTCATGATGCGGCTGTAGATATTTCCCTCCACCTTGAGGTCGAACAGATCGGCACCGTGCTGGGTGTTGTCAAAGGTATAGGATGTCGTCTGGTAGATCGGCACCGCGGCTGAGCGGGTCGTGGCCTCGGACGTGTAACCGTGGTGCAGAGCGATGGAGTCGAGTTTCATGTTTCTCCTTTCTGATTTTGTTACGCTGGCGCAGGTTTGGATGTATTTCCTTTCTACGTCAGGTTAGTGATATGGATGATTTTGCAAAACGCTATCTGTTGGTGCTTGTCGCTGTTCTGGCTGTTGGTCTCGCCTGGTGGTTTTTCAGTCGCGACACGATCGCTGGTGATATCAACGCCACGCTCGAGAGTGACGCCCGCTTATCCGATTATCCCTATGCCTTTCGCGTTGTCAGCGTGGAGGATGGCGTAGCGGAGGCGTTGAGTCCGCGTTCGGCGCGGGTACCCGTCATGCAGTTTTTACGCGCTGCTTTTCCGGAACTGTCCAACCTACCCGTGGAGCACCCCGACATGATGGCGGCACAGGATGCGCTGGTCGCCAGGCAGGCCCGGGCGGCAGATATTATCACGGCACACCCGGAGGTTCGCGCGGTGCGCTGGCAGCTGGATGAGCAGTGGTATTCGAGCCGTGGTGTCTATCTCGATAATGCCGGGTAGGGAGCCAGGGCACGCAGGGTCACTGACCGCCGACGAATCGACGGCGCCCCGCGCCCAGGCCCGCCAGGGTGCCAACGACCGTGATGAGGCAGAACATGACGGCGACGGCATGCCAGTTCCCGCTCCAGTCGTAGAACGAGCCAACCAGCAGCGGACCGATCGCCGCCAGGCTGTAGCCCACGCTCTGCGCCATGCCGGATAACCTGCCTGCCATCGGGGCGTCGTGGGCGCGCAGAACGATCAGCGACAGCGCAACGCTGAAAGTGCCGCCCTGTCCGAGCCCCAGCACGATCGCCCACAAGGTGCCTGTCGACAGGGGAGCATAGACGGTGCCAAGGAGTCCCGCCAGCGTCAGACCCATGAACAGCACCACCGCGGGCCTCTGGTCGCGAAATGCCGTGGCGATAAACGGACCGCCAAGCGCGGTCAACAGCTGCGCTGCGATGGACACCGACATGGTCACGCCACTTTCCAGCACACCGACACCGCGACTCTGGAGGATGAAGGGAAACCAGCCGAAGGTGCAGTAGGCGAGGGATGACTGCAGCCCCATAAACAGCGTTACCTGCCATGCGATGCGGTCTTTCCAGATGGCGATATGCCCCGCTGCCGCGGCGGTCGGTGCTGCCTTGACGCGCAGCTGGGGCGACCAGACCATGAACGCCAGCAGTGCGGGCAGGCTCCAGGCAATCAGGCCGGCCCGCCAGCCGCTGTCGAAGTGCGCTGCAATCGGCGCCGTCAGGCCCGCCGCCGTGGCGGCACCCAGGCAGAGCAGCAGGGTGTAAACACCGGTCAGTTGAGCTGCGTGATCGGGGAATTCGCGCTTCAGAATCGCCGGCAGCAGAACGCCGATGACGCCGATACCCGCGCCTGCCATCAGCGTGCCGGTAAACAGACCAAGCGGTACGGTGGTAGCGCGCAGGATGCAGCCGGTGCCAAGGACCAGGAGAAACACGCCTATCGTGCGCTCGCTGCCGATGCGCCGCGCCAGCCAGGGGGCAAGCGGGCCGAATATGCCCAGGCAGAGCACCGGGGCGGTGGTAAGCAGCCCCGCGATGCTGGCGCGCAAACCTGTCTGGCTCTGGATGTCGCCAAGCAGTGGCGCGATGCTGGTCAGCGCTGGCCTGAGGTTCAGGGCAACGACCAGCACACCGATCAGAACCAGCCATCTGGGCAGGGTGGATGGCGGCGCGACAGCCGCCGGTGTTGCCTGATCATCTGCCTGGTCATCAGGGCGCATTGACCCTCCCGTCACTGAAAGCGGGACATAGTTTACGCCATACCGGTATACTTTCGGAGCCGGGAACGAACACCAGCGAGGAATAATAATGGCGGTATGCAGCTTCACTTCGGGCGACATCAGCCGCCGCGGTTCTGGCCGCCCCGGCTCCTGGTTGCGCCCATGCCGCTGAATCCCATAGAGGCCGTGCAGCTGACGCTGGTCGTTGTCAGCCTGGTATTTGCTGGCGCCTGTTACCTGGGGTGGCAATTATTTGGCAGGCCCAGGCATGCACTCATCTGGTCGTTCGCCTTCATCCTCGCAGCCCTGCAGTATGGCCTTAATCTGCTTCGCGAACAGGTGCCGGTTTATGAAGTCTGGTGGATTTCGGTCAATGTTGTTTCTTCCATGCTGGTGATTGCCGCGGTGGCCGGACATCGGGTGCGCTTGGGTTTGCCTGTGCCTCCAAAGTCGATCGTATTGCTTGTTGTGGCCCTGTTCCTCGCTCAGCTTGTGTTCACGGTTTTGGTGCCGCGCATTGATGTTCGCGTCGCGTTGGCGCCGGCCTTTGCCTGCCTGGCCTTTATTCATGTTGCCTGGATTCTGTGGCGCTACGGACCGCAGCCGCGGCTGGCACAGCTGATCGCTGCACTGGTCCATCTGCTATTCGGCCTGGCCCAGGGGCTCGCCGCCGGTATCGCTCTGCAGTTCGGCCTTGAGCCCTCGGAGGCAGAGCGTGACGCTTATAATCTCGTGAATTTTGCGCTGATGCCGACTTTTTTTGTGGCCATGGGCATTACCGCCATCTTTCTTCTGGCGACCGATCTCGCCACCCGTCTGCGGGAGCTGGCCGTCACTGACAGCCTTACCGGGCTGGGCAACCGCCGGGGCTTTATGCAGGCGTCAGCGCGCCTGCTGGCACAGGCGCAGCGGCGCAGGCAGCCCCTGACCCTGGTCATCGCAGACCTGGATTTTTTCAAGAGCATCAATGATGGCTTCGGACACAGCGTGGGCGATCGTGCGCTTGTCCACTTTGCCGATACGCTGGCGCGGGGATTGAGAGCAGAGGACATTGCCGGTCGTATCGGTGGCGAGGAATTTGCGTTTCTGTTGCTGGGGGATGTGGATGACGCGCAGCAGGTCGTTTCCCGCATGCGCGATATGCTCGCGACGCAGCCATTGTGCGTGGGCAACGAGGTCGTGCCGGTGCGCGCCAGCTTCGGCATTGCAGAGCGGCTACAGGAGCAGGCGATGGAGTCATTGTTACTCCGCGCCGATCGTGCGCTTTACCAGGCCAAGGACGCGGGACGCGACACCGTGGTCCTCGCGCCGCAGGAGCCGGCGACCCCTCCGGCACCTGCCTGACGCGTCTGGCGGTGTATCGTTCACGGCACCATCGTCCCGTGGTCTGGCTTCTGTCGGCCTATCGGGCAGACAGCCACGCCGCCTGGTCAGACTGGCTGCTGGCAACCCAGACCGATTTCGAATGGCGGCTGTTGGAATTGCCGGGCCGCCACTTTGCCTGGCGCATTCGCGGTAACCCGCTGTCCTGGCTGAATGCGCTGCCGGATGAGACCCCCGATCTGGTCGTTGCCAGTTCCATGGTCGATCTGGCAACGCTCAAGGGGCTCAATCCCCGTCTGTCCCATGTGCCGACACTGTATTACTTTCATGAAAACCAGTTTGCGTATCCGGCGGGGAAAAACCAGCTGCGCTCGCTGGAACCGAAAATGGTACAGCTTTACGCTGCGCTGGCTGCAGATCGCCTGGTGTTCAACTCGGCGTTCAACCGTGACAGCTTTCTTGCTGGTGTTGACGGCCTGCTCAAGGCCATGCCGGATGCCGTGCCGGAGGGAGTCGTTGAGCGCCTGTCGCGGCAGAGCACCATCTGCCCTGTCGCCATAGAGCCGGTTCGCGGCGCCGGACAGCGGCGGCATGACCCAAAAATTATCCTGTGGAACCACCGCTGGGAGCATGACAAGCAGCCATCGCTGTTCACCGATGCCATGCTTGCGCTGGCTGACTCGGGCGTTCCCTTTCGCCTCGCCCTGCTCGGCAGGCGTCCCGGGCAGGGACCGGAGGCTCTGGTGCGATTGCGTGAGGCCTTGCCCGACCGCATTGCCGTGGATGGCATGTTGCCGCGGGCTTCCTATCGCGACTGGCTTGCCCACGCCAGCATCGCAGTCAGCACCTCGGCGCATGAATTTCAGGGGCTGTCCATGCTCGAGGCGGCAAGCGCCGGCGCCCGCCCGCTGGTGCCGGACGCGCTCTGCTACCCCGAACTGTATCCGGCGCCATACCGCTACCCCGCGGGTTGCCTCGATGCGCTGGTTGCACGCCTGACGGCGTGGATTACAGAAGAATTGCCTGCCCCGGTGGATGTGTCACCCTGGTACTCGCAACGGCTGATACCGAGATGGAACGCGCTGTTACGGGAGCTTTTATAACACCTGCATTGTTTACCTCCGTGCCTGAGCCGCGCCTCGCGCTGCTCCAGCGCTGCACTATCATCGCGCTGTTTCTGGGTTCGGGTCGCGTTTGGGTGCGATCCGAAACAGGTACAATGCCGGAATGAGCGATATCGAAAAACAGATCCTCCCGCTGTCGAGGCGTCTGCTTGCACCAGTAATCTGAGAATTGCGACAACCATGACCAGTATAGAAGTCGAGGAAAAAGCCCGTCTTGACGCCTGTCAGTCAAGCATTGTTGAGGCCATCGATGGCATCAGCGCCCGCCTTAACGACTACTCCCGGGAAATCCAGACACGCAAGGAGTACCTGTGGGAAGCGCGCCGGGACATGGATCACATCGAGAAAATCGCCGTGCGCCAGACCATCGAGCAGACGCTGGACACGGCGGACGTTCTCAAGGAACAGCAGCAGAAACTCCTGAAGCTGCAGCGCTCCCCCTACTTCGGGCGGTTTGATTTCGCCAGGGCTGAGGAAAATACGGGAGAGTTGATCTATATCGGCATCCATCACTTTCGCGACGAAGCTGCCCAGGAAACGCTTGTGTATGACTGGCGTGCCCCGATCGCCTCCATGTTCTACGATTTTGAAACCGGTCCGGCGCGATACGAGGCGCCGTCCGGCGAAGTGCAGGGCGAGCTGACGCGCAAGCGCCAGTTCCGGATTCGCGACGGGGTGCTGGAGTTTGTCCTGGAGACCGGGGTGAATATTGTCGACGACCTGCTGCAGGAAGAACTGAGCCGTGCCAGCAGCGACGAGGGCATGCAGAACATCGTCGCCACCATACAGCGCGACCAGAACGCGATCATCCGTAACGACGAGGCGCACACGCTGGTGATTCAGGGCGTTGCCGGTTCCGGCAAGACATCCATCGCCCTTCACCGCATTGCCTACCTGCTGTATCGCTTCAAGGACACGCTGAGTTCACAAGACATACTCATCATTTCGCCGAACCGCGTGTTTGCGGACTACATCGGCAATGTCCTGCCGGAGCTCGGCGAGGAGCAGGTAGCGGAAATGGGCATGGAAACCCTGGCGGAGGAATTGTTGGATCACCAGTATCGTTTCCAGTCGTTTTTCGGGCAGACGGCGGCATTGCTGGAAGGTCGCGACGCATCACTTTCAGATCGTATTGCGGCCAAGGCATCACCGGATTTTCTGCGCCAGCTCGATGCGTATGCAGCGCACGTCGAGGCGAGTTCTTTCGAGCCCGTGGAGTGGCGTACCGGACGCAAGATAGTGCCTGCCTGGTTCTTTGCCGAGACCTGGCCAAAACACCGTGGTGTCGGCCTCACCGAGCGGGTTCAGCGCATGGTCGCCGCCACAGAGCAGCAAATTGGCGTTCACTACAATTACGATCTGGAGCTCGAGGAGCGCCGGTCCCTGCGCGAGGCTGTGCGTGGCATGGTGCGCAAGGTGACATTGCGACAGGCTTATATCGGCCTGTTTGACTGGATGGGGCAACCCGAACTGTTCAAGCCTGCGGGCGGCAGGCTGGAGTATGGCGATGTGTTTCCGCTGATCTACCTCAAGATGCGCCTCGAGGGCGTCAGCAATCCCTACAGTCGCATCAAGCACCTGCTGATTGACGAGATGCAGGATTACACGTCGGTGCAGTATGCCGTGCTGGCCCGGCTGTTCAGCTGCCGCAAGACCGTACTCGGCGATGCCTCGCAGTCGGTGAATCCGTATACCAGCTCTACTGCAGAAACCATCCGTCAGCGTCTTCCTTCATCGGCAACCGTGAAGCTGACCAAAAGCTATCGCTCGACCTGGGAGATCATGCAGTTTGCGCTGGCTATCTCGCCGAATCCGGAGCTGGAAGCCATGAAGCGCAGCGGCGAACCACCGCGGGTGGAAGTGTGCCGGCGCAACGCCGACATGGTCGAGCAGATCCTTGAGGATGTGGCGGCGCTGGAGCAGTCGGAACACGAAACGCTGGCAATTATCGCAAGGACACAGAAGCAGGCGGCGCGCCTGCACAAGTCGCTGCAGACGCGTGGCGTTGATGCAAGGCTGTTGCATGGCGATAGTGCCGGGTTTTCCGGTGGTGTCGTGGTGTGCACCGCTTACCTTGCCAAGGGCCTGGAGTTTGACCGGGTCGTCGTGGCGGACGTCAGCGCAAAGCAGTATTCCAGCGCGATGGATCGCAGTCTGCTGTACGTCGCCTGTACCCGCGCGATGCATCGCCTGGCGGTGTTCTGTGTGGGCGAGCCGTCGCCATTGCTTCCCCCTGTGCCGGGCTGAGGCCACGGCGTCTGCGGCGGGGAGACCCTGCCGTCGTACCTTTAGAACGTAAACAGTTCGCGGAACTTCACCAGGTCCTCCACCATCGTAGTATCCCCCGGCAACAGGCCGCGTAAACGCGAATCGCACTCGATGGTCAGGTCGTGCAGTGGAATGTGCTGGTCGACGTAGATCGTCTCCAGCTCGGGGTAGATTTCCCGCAGCGCGTCGACCAGTTCGATCGTGGACATCGCGCGATGCGCAAGATTGTAGGCGTCGGAGTCCATGTCGCGACGGATCATCCGCGCCAGCGTCTCCACGACGCGGTATACGCTGATATGGGTGGTGGTGTGTTCCGGGTTGCCGTGTATGGCGACCCGGTTGCTGAAGTGCGCATCAAAAATGAACTGGTTGACCATGGTCTCCACGCGCAGGTTCTTGGAGTACCCATAAACGTTGGCGCAGCGGATCAGCTGCACCGGGATCTTCTCCATCAGACGCAATACATGCTCCTCTCCACGCATCTTGGAGAGGCTGTAATAGCTGGTGGGGGCGCGAGGATCGTGCTGACTCGTGATGTTGCCCTGGCCGTAGACGGACTGACTGCTCAGGTAGATAAAGCGCTTGATGCCGGCGTCCTCGGCGCTGTAGACGACCTCGGCGGTGCCCCAGTGGTTGGTCTGCTCGAAGTCGTGTGCGTTCTGATCGGCGTAAGGAGTCTCCACCCGGGCAGCCAGGTGTATCACGATGTCTATGCCCTGCATGGCGCGTTGCAGGCTGCGTGAATCGAGAATGTCCGCCTGCATGAAACGCAGATTGTTCCCCGGCACCTTGCGCAGGCCCGTGAACAGGTTGTAGTTGCCCTTGCACAGGTTGTCGTAGACCAGGATTTCCGTAACGCCGGGCTCGGCGGACAGGCGATATACCAGTTCATTGCCGATGTAGCCGGCGCCACCCGTAACCAGAATTCGCATTCAGTTGCTTCCCGAAACCAGCGTTGTATTGAGTCCGCACTCTGTCTTATTCATGCCGAACCAGCGCGCGTTGCGCGCGTTGCCCTCCCCGAATGCCTTGCTCGTGCAGGGTTCACAGCCGATGCTGAGGTAGCCTTTCGCTTCCATCGGATGCTCGGGCAGGTCGTGAAGTTTGCGGTAGTAGTAGACTCTTTTGGCATCCCACCCCAGCATCGGGTGGTAGCGCACGCAGCCGTGCCGCGCCGGTTCCTCTTCCTGCATCGCAGCGCGCACAACGCTCTGGTCCGACCGCACGCCGTTGATCCAGACGTCGTGGGACTGCAGCACGGGCTCCAGCGGCTGTACCTTGTTCAGGTAGCAGCAGTAGTCGGGATCCGAGGCGTACAGGAAGCGACCTGCGCGATCCATCTGCTTGATCTTGGGTACGTCCGGGCGCAGCGCGATGACGTTGAGATTGAGTGTTTCCGCCAGCCGCTCGGCGAAGCGAATCGTGTCGGCAAAGAGGAAGCCGGTGTTGGTGTAGTACACCGGGATGTCGCGATTGACCCGGCTGATCATATGCAGCAGCGGCAGGCTCTGGGTCTGGAACGAGCTGGTGGTGAAGATGCGCTTTCCGGCGTTGAGGTAGCCGTGGATGCGCGACACGATGGCATCCGCACTCGCCTCCAGCTCCCTGCTGTCCAGTAGTTCCGCCACGTTTCCCGCTCCTTCTACAAATAGGTCAGTTTACAGGTATAAGAAGCTGCTTTTTTAGATTAGTTTGTTCATAGCTTATGCGGTGACAGGCTATGCACGCATCGCCCAGCCTTGATTGAGATCATGGTGACCCGTAGCCCGGTACTTCAGACTGTCCTAATGCATCGTGGCGATAGGCAATCGCTTTGTAGACAGGCAATCGCCCTGTAAATGTAGATAAGGCAATCGCGCTTAAAGGAGGCATGCATGAGAAAGTCACGGCCCGGGTTGCGCTCGATTCCGTTTATCACGCTGTCCGTGGGTTTTGGCGTGGCCTTGCTGGCGCTGGCGCCGGCTGCCGAGCTGCCACCGCCGCCGGATGAGGGTCACCGTGTGCTGCGCGATAATCCTCAGGGGCCGGCACCTGATTCCGAGCCGGCAAAGGCATTCACCGGCTACCCCGATGCGCCGGAATTTTCCGTGGTGTCGCGTCGCGATGCGCTCAGCCATTACCCCTGTGCTGATTGTCATGCGCAAATGCCGGCCAATTCGAAGCGTCGCGAACTCTATTCGCCTCATCCCGGCGTTCTGGACCACGGCGATGGACGATTCTGGTGTCTGGATTGTCACGATGACGAAAATCGCAATGAACTGGCCACCGCCGATGGACAAGCCGTCGGTTTTGATGATGCTGATCAGGTCTGCAGCCAATGCCACTACGCGGTACATCGTGACTGGACTTTCGGCGTGCACGGTAAGCGCGCAGAGCAGTGGCAGGGTGAACGCACGTCCTACAGCTGCGCACATTGTCATAATCCGCATGATCCTGGAGTGCGCCCGCGAGCGCCGGAGGATCCGCCGGCCGTTCGTGCGGGGCTGGAGCCCATGCCCGACAAGGGTGAAAAACACCCGCAGGTCTATCCCTGGCAACCGGCAGTAGAGGAGCCTGAAAATGAACAAGACACAGACTGAAAGCATCGACCAGAGTCGCAGGCGCTTCCTGGGCGCGGCTGCCGGGGCCGGGGCCGCCGTCGTGGGAACCGCAGCAGGTCCGGCCTGGGGCGGGAGTACGCTCATGGACAGCATGGGCAGCTTTTTCCAGGACCACTACCAGCGCATGAGCGATGAAGAGATCGCCGACGCCATCGGGCGCATCGAGCGGCGGGCAAAGCGTCGTTACGGTGTGGATATTATCTGCCAGGATCAGGCGCCACAGGAGGATGTGGTTTTTGGCTACGCGCTGAACATCAGCAAATGCAAAGGCTACCGCGATTGTGTTTCCGCCTGCGTGCGTGAGAACAACCAGGACCGTGGGTCGCAGATGGAATACATCCGCGTGCTGGAGATGGACGAGGGCACGCGTAACCTGGAGCATTCAGAGCACTATTACGATCCCGACACGGTGCCGGTGGAGGGTAAGTATTATCTGCCGGTACAGTGCATGCAGTGTGACAATCCGCCCTGCGTCAAGGCCTGCCCGGTGGAGGCAACGTGGATGGAGCCGGATGGCATTGTCGTCGTCGATTACGACTGGTGTATTGGTTGCCGTTATTGCATGACGGCCTGCCCGTACCAGGCCAGGCACTTCAACTGGCGCGAGCCGCAGATCCCGGCAGAGGAGATCAACCCGAACACGAACTATCTCGGCAATCGCCCACGACCGAAAGGGGTGGTGGAGAAGTGCCACTTCTGTACGCAGCGCACCCGCGAGGGGCAGCAGCCTGCGTGCCAGGAGGCCTGTCCAACGGGCGCGCGCATCTTCGGCAACCTGCTGGACCCGGCGAGCGAAATCCGTTATGTGCTGGCGAACAAGAAAGTATTCCGACTCAAGGAAGAGCTCGGCACAGAGCCGAAGTTCTGGTACTTCACCGATTGAGGACAAAGCCATGCTTCTGAGTTTCATTCGCGATGCGGGTGCCGTCCTGCTTCACGGCGGGCGTGCCTATTGGCTGTGGCTGGGCCTGCTGGCGGTGCTGGTGCTGGCCGGTGCGGTTGCCTACGGCATTCAGCTCAGCCAGGGCCTGATCGTCACGGGCATGAGTGATCAGGTGTCCTGGGGATTTTACATCTCCAACTTTGCCTTCCTGGTCGGGATTGCCGCGGCGGCGGTACTGCTGGTGATACCGGCGTACGTGTTTCACCGCAAGGACATCAAGTCTGTCACGCTGATCGGCGAGGGGCTTGCGGTGGCCGCAGTGCTGGCGGCGATGCTGTTCGTGATTGTCGATATCGGCCGTCCGGACCGTTTGCTGCACATGCTGCCCGTTATCGGGCGCTTGAATTTTCCGCAGTCCATGCTCGCCTGGGATGTGGTCGTCCTGTCCGGATACCTGTTACTGAATCTCGCGATACCTTTTTACATACACTACTGTCATTACCGGCAACGCGAGCCCAACTTCGCGGCGTATTTTCCTTTTGTAGTCCTTGCGATGTTCTGGGCGATCTCCATTCACACGGTGACAGCGTTCCTGTTTTCCTCCAATACCGGTCGACCGTTCTGGCATGTGGCGCTGCTCGGACCACGCTTCATTGCCACTGCATTCGTATCGGGCCCGGCGCTGATCATTCTGCTGCTGCAGTTGATTGACCGGGTCACCCGCTACCCGATACCGCGCAGCGTAGTCGACACATTGGCGCTGATCATGACCGTGGCACTGCAGATCAGCCTGTTCTTTGTCGGCGTGGAACTGTTCACCGACTTCTACAACGAGACTGCCCACGCCGCCTCGGTGCGCTATCTTTACTTCGGGCTGGACGGGCTTGCCAGCCTGGCGCCCTGGGTGTGGACTGCACTGCTGATGAATGTCGTCGCTGTTGTAATCCTCACTATTAACCCGCTGCGGCGTCAGCGCAGGTTTCTCAATGCCGCCTGCGTGCTGGCATTCATCGGGATCTGGATCGAGAAAGGCATGGGCTTTGTGGTGCCGGGTTTCATTCCGACGCCGCTGGGGGAGGTATTTGAATACTCACCCACCGCGATCGAGCTGATCGTCGCGGCGGGGATCTGGGCTTTCGGTGCGCTGGTCTTTACGCTGTTCGCCAAGGCCAGTATTGCTATCAGCCTGGGCGACGTGCGTGCCGCGGACAGTGTACCCGCGGACAGTGTACCCGCGGACAGTGCACCTGCCGCGGCGCGCGCTACTGGTTGAGTATCCAGTCGACCACCGCCGCCAGCTGTAGATGAAGAGCGGTACTGCAGCCACGTGGCTCGCGAGTCTGGACCCGCGCTCGGCCGCGGCGGTTCCGTTTGCCGTTCTGATGCAGGCACGAGTGCGCTGGTGTAACCTTGCGGCACCGACGTCGGCATGCAGCGCGCGATCTTGAACCGGACTCCAGACAAAACCCGCTTACTCCGGGCCCTGCGGCCCTTTTCCCTGGTGGTTGCCCTTGCCACCTGTGGACTCGGGGCCATGCTTGCCTTGAGCGAGGGCTCAGGCAGCGTGGGACTGGCGCTGGCGGTGGTCGGCGCCGGCGTCATCCTGCAGGCCGGCGTCAATCTCGTTAATGACCATGCAGACCGACACAGCCCCGCCTTCGATGCGCGGCAGCGGGCGGCGATACGTCGCAATACCCGACTGGGCGTTCTGGCGTTTGTCGTGGCCGGTATTTTCGGTCTTTACCTTGTATGGCTGCGTGGGTGGCCTATGCTGATGCTCGAGCTGGTCGGTATGGTGGGCGCACTTGGCTACACGGGTCATCCTGTGAACTACAAGGAGCGCGGCCTGGGGGTGCCACTGGTGTTTCTTTTCATGGGCGTTCTACTCGTGGGTGGCGCCTATTACGCGGTCGCGGGGAGCTATCGCAGCGGTGTATTCTGGCTGTCGCTGCCATTCAGCCTGTTTGCGTCGCTGCTTTTGCTCAGCAATGAACTGCGTGACTACGAGGCGGATCTCGCCCACGGTCTGCACACCCTGACCGTGCGTCTTGGGTACCCCCGCGCCGCACGTCTGTTTCAGGCGATAATCGGTTTCCTGGCGCTTGTCACGCTGGCTCTTGGCGCCGCCGGCCTGCTCGCGTATGCCGCCATTCCCCTGGCCTCCCTCTTGCTCCTCTGGCGTCCGCTGCGGCTTCTGGATGTCGCTCCTGGCGAGCGCCATGGCCTCGCGCCAGCGACCGGGCAGGGCTTTTTCGCGTACGGGTTCTGCCTGTTACTGTCCCTGTGGCTGAGTCAATGAACCAGGACGCCGTGCTCGCCGTTGCCCTTCCGCTGACCCTGTTCCTCATGATGTTCGGCATGGGTGCCAATCTTAGCCCCGGCGACTTCCGCAGGCTGCTGGCGCACCCCTCGAGCATCCTTTACGGTCTTGCGTCGCAGATGCTCCTGTTGCCATGCCTCGCCTTCATGCTGCTCTCGATACTGGCATTGCCGCCTGAGATTACGATCGGCTTCATGATCCTCGCCCTGAGCCCGGGAGGTACCACGTCGAACGTTTTTTCCTACCTGGCGGGCGGCAATCTCGCCCTGTCGATCGCCCTCACCGCCATCGTCAGCCTGATCACACCCGTCAGCCTGCCCCTTGTTGCTGGCTGGGTCATGGATAGCCGTCTCGCCGGGGAGTCGGAAATCGCGCTGCCGTTTCTGCCCACGGTCGGCAAACTGGCCGCCATTACACTGGTGCCCGTTATGCTTGGCATGATCCTTCGCCATTATCGTCGTGGGTTCTGTGAACGCAACGAGTTCTGGATGACGCGCCTGCCATTTCTCATGCTGCTGTGCGTCATTGCAGGAATCATCGCTCAGAACTGGGCAGACATGCCCGGTTTTTTTGCGCTTACGGCATTCCCGGCGCTACTTCTGGCGAGCGTTGCATTGCTTATGGGCTACACCTTTGCCCGCGTCATGCGCTGCGCTGCACGCGATGCGCGAACCATCGCCATAGAAACCGCCATCCAGAACGGTGGCACCGCCATTCTGGTGACCGGTACGATTCTTGGCAATTCCGCGATGACCATCGCCCCCGTGATGTATGGCATTCTCATGCTGCTGCCGGTGATGGGGTATCTGGTCGGCCTGCGGCTCTGGCGTATGCGCCGGTGCGGCAGGAAATCTGACCGGTCATGCAGCGTGTCGGGACACTCAGGGCAGTGAATCCGACACGCAACTGTCAAGCTCATGAGGCCCGTATGAGGTTCGCCCTTACAGGCCCAGGGCGCCTCGACGCAGCCAGTCGTGCACGAATGCGAGCTTGCGACGGGCGTGGCTGGACAACACAAAAGGATAGATATCCGACAACCCCATTGAACGGTTTATATGGTTGATGCCGACACTGAGTGTGGCGGCAATGTGAATCAGCCGGTCGGCATCAGGCTCCGTGTAGGGATCCCAACGAGAATCCTGTATGTCCGGCGATGACAGGTCGGCCGCCATGAAGCTATCGGCGATATCCGTCAGGTGCAGCAGGTGTGCCGCTGTTTCAGCCCAGTCCTCGTGGGGGTGGGAGGAGGCATAGCTGGTGAGGAAAAACGCCTTCCAGCCCGCCGGTGGCCCGTTGTGGTAATGCTGCTGCAGCGCGGCCGAATAATCCGTACGTTCATCACCGAACATGGCACGGAATGCGTCGAGAAAGTCCTCACGAAGACTGAGCCGCCACCACAGCATGTGGGCGATCTCGTGACGCATATGACCTATCATCGTGCGATAGGGCTCTTCCAGGGCTTCGCGCCGCGTGGCGACCAGGACAGGGTCCACTTCCTCGACGCTGATGGTGACAACGCCTTCGCCATGTCCCATGGGCACGGGCGTGTTACCTTCCGCCAGCATGTGGAACACGGGCGGAGCCCCCGGGTCTTCAGGGCGGAACCAGTGCCAGCGTCCCAGATTATCCAGCGCCCAGCGCTTGGCAGCCTCGGTCTGTGCCCAGTTGGGAATAGCATTGGGAATGGTCACGTCCGGTGCCAGGGCGGTCATGGCGCAGGACCGACAGAACGCGCCTTCGGCCGGCGCGATCCAGTTACAGTCAATTCTCTGTCGGTTGGCGCAGAATGGGGGCGTGGGCAGAAATGCCCGCGCCTGAGGATCATAGGCGACGGGCATGCCCTCGGCGGTTGCCAGGTTGTCGAAGTAAAGTGCACCTGGCCCGACGGGGTTGGCAAAAATACGCATGGTTCTCGGCTCCAGTACGGATCTGGCTCCGTGAGGAATGGGGTTGGTGGGGGCCGATCCGAGCCTTGATAATAGCACGCTTTCGTATCAGGCCCTGGTGTGTCATCGTACAAATGTCATCGTACAAGCCACTCGCCGTCGCGCTGTCACCCTCGCCCGTTTGCCGACTTACCCCCCATATGTGCTAGGTTAGCAGTTATGCGTTCACCCATTGCCGCCATAGCGGCTTCCGCGCTTGCGGTAGCCGTTCTCGTCGGGGTGCTTGTCTGGCTGAACGTCGACGAGCAGCTGATGCAGGTTCTGCGCTGGATTGATGGGCAGGGGCTGCTTTCTGTCTTCTGGTTTGTCCTGATCATGGCGGCCGCTGTCGTTCTGCTGCTCCCGGGTGTGCTTCTCACGACTGGCGCCGGATTTGTGTTCGGCGTGCTGGAGGGCACGGCCTATGTGGTGATCGGCACCACCGCCGGGGCCTGTCTTGCCTTCCTGCTCGCCCGCTACGGTGCGGGAGACCGCCTCCGCGTCTGGATTCGCCAACACGCACGTGTCTACTCGGTGACCCGAGAGATGGAGCAGCACGATTTCCAGGTCGTGCTGCTGACGCGGCTGATACCGTTTTTCCCGGGTAAGCTATCGAACTATTATTTTGGCCTCACGGGTTTCAGTTTCGGGGGCTATGCCCTCGGTACGCTCGTCGGGCTGGTGCCCTTTTCCCTGCATAATGTTTATCTTGGCTCGCTGGCGGCCGACCTTGTTACCCTCGATTCTCGCGGCTATGGCCGTACCCCGGTCGAATGGGCGATCTACGGCATCGGATTCGTCGCAACGGTGGTTGCCGTTATCTATCTGAACCGGCTTGCACGGCGCGCTCTTGCCGAATACGACGACGGCGCGGGGGAGGCACAGAAGGAATGAAGTGGTGGAACTGGCTACCCCTGCGCTGGGTGATCCGCAAGGCTGCGACGACGCAGGGTTTCCTTGATCCCGTTGAAATCCTCGGACGCCTGCGTGGTCTGGCGCAGCCATCGGAGGTAGGAGAGCCGATTGAGCTATTGCGCGCGGGGGTGGTCTTTCATGCCCGGGGCCTGATCAACAGCAAGGTCATACAGCACAACCTCGACTGGGTCTGGCCCTACTGGGTGGAGCGCCAGTACGATCCCCGGGACAGATCCTTCCTGCCGCGCGCGTTCTCCGTCACCCATGTGAACCTGACGCACCGTAACTGGACAGCGATCGGCTACCCGGATCTCAACGCGCTGCCGATTGTCGATCCGCGCGGCCTGCTGACGCCTTTTCTGGATGGCTGGTCCCTTGACGCCTGGGTGCTGGCAGAGGACGGACGGTGCCTCTTTCCCTCCCGCAGCTCTGACTGCACGCAGGACTATGATCTCGAGGGCGGTGTCGCCGTTGTCACGCACAGCGAGAATGACGGCCTCGCCCTGACATGCCGTGCCGCCGTGATTGAAGAGGCGGGTGAGGCGGTCTGTCGTCTCAGCGTAAGCGCAGTCGACCGCAAGGGAGGGCGCGCCAGCCTGGTGCTCGGGGTCCGCCCACAGAATCCCGAGGGCATCAGTTTCGTGACCGATATTGCGCTGGAGGACAGTCGCACCCACTGGCGGGTTGATGATCAGGCGTCGGTCTACCTGGACCGGGCGCCTGAGCGGCACCACGCCTCGACTTACCGGGAGGGCGATGTTCTGTTTAAGCTGCCCGCCGGTGAGGAAAAGGCCAGCGTACATTGTCCGGTTGCTCTGGCCACCACGGCCGCAAGCTGGGATTTCTCTGGCGAGGGAGAGATCGGCGCTCGTATTCCCCTCAATGAGGCGGTTTCCGGCGCGTCGGCTGCGCAGGCCTGGGCGGCAGAGCGCAAGAGTGCCTGCCGCCTTGAGTGCCCGGACCCGCATTACCGGTTTCTTTATGACGCCGCGATTACCTCCCTGGTGCTGCATAGCCCCGGGGATGCCTATCCGGGGCCCTACACCTACAAGCGTTTCTGGTTCCGGGACGCGGCCTTCATCATTAATGCGCTGTTGAGCGTGGGTCTGACGGAGCGCGGTCGACGCGCGATCGATCGTTTTTTCGAGCGTCAGACGCCGCTTGGTTATTTTCGGTCACAGGAGGGAGAATGGGACTCCAACGGAGAAGTGCTCTGGCTATTGGATCGCTATCGGCGCTTCAGCGGTGAGCCGATGCCACCGCAGTGGCGCGACCCGATCGACCGCGCCGCCCGCTGGATCGACCGCAAGTGCCTCCCGGATTTTCCGCAGACGCCGCATGCGGGACTGTTGCCGGCAGGTTTCAGCGCCGAACACCTGGGTCCGAATGATTACTATTACTGGGATGATTTCTGGAGCGTGGCAGGTCTTCGGGCGGCGGCCGCCATGCTTGACAGCAGCGATCACAATGCGGCCCGTCGCTGTCGCGACAGCGCTGAGCGTCTGCAAACAGCCATTGACCGCAGCCTGGCGTCCTGCGAACAGCGTCTCGGTCGCCCGGCCATGCCCGCAGCACCGTATCGACGCCTGGACGCGGGAGCGGTCGGCTCCATTGTCGCCGGTTACCCGTTGCAGCTGCAGGATTCACAGGACCTGCGCCTGCTGGACTGCGCCGCGTATCTTCTCGATGACTGCTTTGTCGACGGCGCCTTTTTCCAGGACATGATCCATTCCGGCCAGAACGCCTACCTGACATTGCAGGTGGCGCAGGTGCTGTTGCGGGCCGGCGATCCGC